>CAIYGJ010000132.1 GCA_903925705.1 uncultured Actinomycetes bacterium
AAGCTGTCGCCTATCAGGCGGTGATTGATGCCCGTGCAACAGGTGTGCGGGCAACAAACGCGGTGTTATCGAATCATGAATCGTATTTGCGTAGCACTGACTTCGTCACCGGAAAGATTGCAAATGGTGTGGCACGAATAAGACTGGGATTTCAAGACTCACTCCCCCTTGGAAACATTGATGTTGAAAAGGACTGGAGCTCTGCTCATGACATTGTGAACGGCCTTATTGCTATTGCAGAACAAGGTTTCGTTGGCGATGTAATCCTGGCATCGGGCAGGTCTACTAGTTTGATCGAAATTTTAGAAAATGCATTTAGTTACGTTGGTATTGAAAATTGGCAAGATTTCGTCAAAACCGAAAGTGCCCTTGTTAGACATGGTGAAAGTAAATCTATTCGCGTGGATCCTAGTTATGCAGCCGACGCGCTTGGCTGGCGAGCAACGACTTCAACTCAAGAATGGGTTGGCCAAATGGTCCAATTCCATTTGGATACTCTGCAATAGCGCCTATCTAGCAACCGGATTTGAAGCAGTGGATTCCATTGTTTCCCAAGGACTGAGGTTTCACAGTCACCACGATCAACGACGTAGCTTTCCCACCTTTGCCATCAGAAACTATGTAAGGAATTGCGAACTTTCCGTCCCAATCTTTGGGCGGTGTGTAGGTAACTATGTCGCCAGAAACCTTGGCACTTCCAAACTTAACCTTGCCAAGCTTGATTCCAAGTGAATCACCATCAACATCGGAAATCTGTGGAGCCAGCGAAAACTTGATTGCTTTGCCACCTGCCACAGCGGAGGCAGTTACTACTTTTGCTAGCGGCTTGTGGTTTACATAAAGCTTTGTAGTTGATGTGTCATTGGCAGAGTTTGCATCGGTTTCACCCAAACTGGTTTTACTTGTTGCCCAAACGGTTAACCAAGAAGTTGTGCGAGCTGGCTTAACCAAAAGTTTGATCTGAGCGGTCTCTCCAACTGAGAGCGGATCGGCACTTGTGACACCTAACGCGGCGGCAGAACAAGACATTAAAGTAGACGAGGTTTTGGAACAGCCTGCAGGGATGGTTGCCAAAGTTAACTTCGCACCATCCTGGGCGGACAGATTCAGAACCGGCGCAGGATCAGCAGCTGGCCCAAGGTTTGTAATCGATGCCACTAACCAAGAACTTTTACCGGCTTGGATGTAATCTTTTGAAAATTCGATTGTGGTTGATAGGTCGGTGTTCAAAACTCCATAGTCGATAGTTACGATTTCGGAGATTGCCTGCTGAGTACCAAACGGGCCCTCATAAGTTGCGGTTGCTTGATTTTCAAGATACCCAGGTGAGACTTGAGAGGCACCGTTGATCGTGCTGTTAATGGTGAATGAAGCAGCTGCCCCGGCTGCAAGCGAATCAAGTTTTTTACAAATAGTTTGTGGTGGCGCGGAACTGCAGTCAGATCCCGTGGATGTTACTGATGCCAAGTCAGTTGGTAGTTCATCGAGTACTTGAACATTGGTTGCATCCGCCTGGCCAATGTTAGTCGCGGTGATTGTGTATTCAATAACGTCGCCGGATTCGACAGTCGCCGGACTTGCGCCAGATAAAGATGTTGCAACTTTTGTCAGCGTTATGTCTGGTGAAGTTATCTCAACGCTTAGGGCCAACCCACTGATGAAGTAAACATCAGCTGATGCTGATGGCCACAATTTTGCGGATGTGACATTATGACTCAATCCATTGACCATCGAAATCTGATCGACGTCTATTCCAAAGGTGTTTCTGGAACGACTTGAACTGCTGTTGTTTAAGTAAGGGTTATGAATTCCTGAATTTGAGATGGTGCTGTTCGCAATGTTGTTGTCAGGATTTACTTGATCTGCGATCACCACACTGGCTTTTGAATCAACTAGTGAAACTGAATCAGTCTTGGTGCTAGCATCGCCATCAAATGCAACTATTCCGAAGTCCGCAAGGACATTACCTTTCGCTGCAGTTCGGAAGTTATTGAAAATGAATTCATCATCTTGAATCATGGATTCTTGAGCAAAGCCTTTATAGATAGTTATGGCCCGAGGACTTGAATCTGGATCTTTGTAGGCAACGAGTAAACCCCAACCTGCAGCTTTATCCAGGCCAAGCGTGGTTTGAATGTTTGCCACCGAAATCAGCATGGTTTGGTGTGGACCGGATACTGTCCATTTCTGACTGGTATTTATAAATCTTGAAGTGACATCTGCACTTGCTCGGTAGGGACCTAGGTTTGTCTGCGCATTAACTTGGTACACATCATTCGTCGTCGCAGTCAATTTGCAGATCTCAGGACTCGCACACGATTCGGTCCCGAGAGCTAACAGGACTTCATTCTTTTTAGTTGGGTCTGGCGCGGCAGTATCTCCAGAATTCAGTCTCAGACTCCCGCCCCAAAAGGCAGTGGCGTGCACAATTTCTGCATTTGTTGGAATAGTTAAAACACCTTGGGAAGAATTGAAAATATTTGAAGGCGAAACGTCACTGAATGTGGTTTTCAAATTTGTCATCACAAAGTCATCGTTGTTTAACTTTGTGCCTTTGCGCTGCCTTGCATCCTGACAAAGACCGGCATTCGTACCAGACGTCGTCGAGCAGGTTAAAACACTATTTCCCGTTGATGCGAAATTTCCGTTCAATGTTCCTTGATAAGCGATCGACATATTCTGAAGCACGATTGAATAGGCTGGCGGCGTGATCATGGAAAGCACTAGGGCGCTGATTACGGCAATGGTTGTTGCCAGTGAAAGTTTTCTTGCAAAATGAAAATGCATTATGTTCACCTAGGTATCGGTGATGTCTCCCGTGCATCACCGATAAGTCAAAGCCTAAATCGCAACCCACTTAAGTTTCAAGCACCCGTTAACGGAATTTTGTGTGGAATAGTCACCTAAATCAAAGGTTACCTAAGTCGCAAATGTCGGTTAACTCCCTTTATTAGACCTTTTTTCTTCCATTCATTTGTCATTTCCAGTCGTATTCCGTTGCTAATTGGTTACTGTTCACAAATCGACAACCGACTAAAGATGAAAAGAGATAACGATGAAAACGAAGAAGAAGCTAGCGCTTGCAAGTATCAGCGCTTTGATTATGCCATTTGTAATGATGAGTTCAGCTAACGCAACCACGGTCTCGGCTACTCCGTGTGTACTGAACATACCTGCCAAAAATGAAATAGTTCGTCAAGCAGGTGTCTATTACTACTACAACAAAATTTTTACATTCTACGAGGCTGATTTAACTTGCCCCGATGCCGCGAATCCCTTCAAGACGACCAACATTTCCTACCTTGATGCGCGTGGAGGTACATATGCGCAATGGCAAATGGTAAGTGAAAGCTCTGTGAGTGGTGGCTACTGGGGATATAGTTCAGGAAACTTTGTACCGGCAAGTACTTTCGGTACCGATTATGGAGTGAAGCGAATTGAGTTTAACTTAGGCATTGGGTCTTTTAAGACTCCAAATAAAGCTGACCAGAACTTCATTCGAACTGCTGGCGCCGACGCCATCATTGACAACGATGACGATGTTTTCTATCCAATGACGTTCTCAAATGGAATAGTTAATAAATACCGCACCAGCGTCAAAGTTAAGACAAAGAAGTCAGGAACTAATCTTCAACTTTCGGTCACTGTTGATAGAAATCTCTACAAATCTGATTTAGACGGTGACTGGTCTCCAAAATACGCAAACAAAACCGACAAGATCAAGGTTTACCGCGATGGAAAAGTTATAAAGACTGTAGCGGTTGGCATTACTGGCAAGGTTACCTTCACAGTTCCGGATAAGAACGGCAACAATAAGTACTTAGTTGTCTTACCTGCTACAAATGATAATCATGAAGGTTCTGCGGCTTTCGTGAAATAGTCGTTAAACCAAAATGGCTCCCCTTGAATTCAAGGGGAGCCATTTCTTTGGTTCACTCAATAATTTTTTGGACTAGTCCGAAGCCGGCAGTAAATTCTCATCGATAGTTATGGGAAGCTGCGGTGGATTAGCCTTTAACTTTTCAAGTTCCGCGGTTTTCTTCTTAACTTCTCGCAAGGCGGGTGCATTGACTGCTTCGATTGGAACACGTCCATAAACCGGGCTACCCCAAATACTGATCTTTCCAACGCGTCTGCCAGGGCGAGGTGAATCCCACATTTTGCCGTCACCAGCGTAAATTCCAACGTGGTAAATACCGCCGCGACCTGACCAGAACATCAAATCTCCTGGCTTACGATCATCAGTATTTATCTTGTCTGACCAGGTGTATTGGGCGGATGCAACACGAGGGAGGTTAATTCCCATTTGCGCAAAGACGTAGGAGGTGTAACCCGAGCAGTCAAAACCACTTGGCGTTGTGCCACCACGAGCATACGGAACGCCACTGTAGTTATTTGCGATGTCTATAACTTGATCGCCATCAACAAAGGTTTGGGATGCACGTTGTTGGGCATCAGCGATTTCTTCTTCTAAAGTTTGGATAGTTCTGGAACGAGAAGCCTGTAGGGCTTGGAAGGAATCGCGAACGCTCAGGTACTGATTTACGGCATCTTTTGCAGCACTCGCGTCGTATTGCACTGTGGAGTCGACTTGAGCTGGCACTGAGTTGGCATTAACCACCGATGCGCCGGTTGCAGCGCCAAGAGTTCCCAGAACTATCGTCAAACTTGTTGCAGCCCAGGGCAGTGAGGTGCGGGGCTGACTTGCGTGTCTACCTGGTTGGCCATTTACTAAATCAATTAGGGCTTCAACTCGAGAGTCAATGCGCGACATCTTCGTTGTTAACACAGAGTCAACATCTTCGATGTGATCGGTCGCAAAGTTTGAAATTCCAGAGGCCGCAGAAACTAATGTGTTGACACCTCGGGCAACTCGAAGGTCCAAGGATGCAACTGAGTTATCAAGTTTGGAATCGGTAATCGCGATGCGATTAGTTGCAAATTCTGAAATCTGCGAGTAACCATAGGTGGCTTGCGCTATGCGTTTATCAAATCGGTAATCGAGGCTAGTTAATGTGCTCGTCAGTCCGACATCAAAGCTGTTAACGCGAGCAGTAACTGCCGCTTGTGCTTCCACAACTCGAGCTGCGCCGGTTGAAATTCGGGAATCAACTCTGGAAACTCCATGATCCATCGCGCGCTCAAAGGCCAGCACCTTTGTATCTACCAAGTTCACCATGGCTGCTGCTGCAGTTGTTCCCTGAGCCATGCGACGATTCACTCGGGCATCAACTCTCAAGAAATCAGTTTCGATTCTTCGGTCAATTCGTGCGATAATTCGATGGGCAAGATTAAAAGTTTGTGATTGACGACGATGAGCACGGTTTGCGATGTTTGTGGCACGAGCATCTACCCGATCAAATCCACGTGAAATTTTGTTTTCACTTCGATGAGTAAGCGCGATGCTTGCGTCAATCGCTGCAGATGCTGCCTGAGTGCCAATTGCAGTTGCTCGATCGAAGCCATGAAGCGAGCGATTCAGTTTCGCGTTTGCGCGGTCTTCGATTCCAAGGGCCAGCGTGACGAAGGTATCGACTGCTGCTGCAGATTTGGCTGATCGAGTAGCTGTTCGCGAATCGAATTTAACTACCCGTTGGTCTAATGCGCGATCCAAAGAATATGCCGAGCGGCCAAGTCCTTGCGAAATTGAAGAGCTGAGACCTGTCACAGCGCTGATGCGGCGGTCCAATGCGCGATCTACCCGAGCAAACCCAGCATCCAGCCGAGCATCAAGGCCGGCTTCAATGCGGTCAAGCAGGCCTATCGGCAGCGCAACAGCGCGCCGAATCAAGGCCGTCGGACGAGCAATGGACATTTGGCTCCCAGCGCCGGTGAGGTGAGCTGTCGGGTGCGGCTCTGGGAAGACAGCCGGCCAGTTTCCTGGCTTAACCCCAAGGTCCTAAATGGACCGCTTACCTGTGGTTCCCCCACACTCACCAAAGTTTTGGTTCCCAATCGCAGGTGGTGAGACTTGGCGCCCTGCGTCGGTCGGCTCCGGGTGGAACCTATCCTCCAATTCTACCTTTTTGGCTATTTGTAAGGGTTTTTGGATAGTAAAGAAACAGTAAATGTCGCTTGGGGCTGTGGATAACTTAACCAAAATAATGGGTTTCTGAGGGCAAGTTTCACAATATGGTCCTTTTCGTGTGACATATGCCCCAGCTCGGCACCACGCTCAATTCGGACATTTCGCTGGGCCAATCAAAGATCGACAGGTCTTGCCGGCAGTCTTACCTCTGCTGATGCAGGCGTCAAAGCCAACAGATAACTTGGTGAGGTGTCCAGGGTGTTGTGGTTTAGGCGAGATCTGCGGATCCATGACAACCCCGCCCTAGTTGCTGCCGTCGACGGCGCCTGGGCTGATGGTGACGGCAATGTCATAGCCGTGGTCTTGATTGATCCGATGCTTTGGCCAACTTGGGGTCCTGCCAAGCAGGCCTATCTAATCGATTCGCTACGCAGTTTGGATGAATCCTTAGGCGGTAACCTCGTGATCCGCCATGGCAAGGCCCAAGATGTCATCCCGGCGATCGCAAAAGAGTTCGGTGCCAGCGCAGTTCATTGCGCTGCTGATTACTCCGGCTACGGAATTGCTCGCGATAACGAAATCGCAGACACACTTTCGGCTAGTGGTATCGAGTTTGTTAAGACCGGATCGGGTTATGCCGTGGCCCCAGGTCGCGTTGCCAAAGATGATGGAACTTACTACAAGGTTTACACCCCGTTCTATAAGCGTTGGATGATTCATGGCTGGCGAGCGCCCGCATCTGATCCAGTTAAGGCGCCGAATTGGATCGGAGTTGAAACTTGCAATGGGTATCCGGAACTTCCTGACACGCGTGGCGTTATCGTGCCTCGTGCCGGCGAAGCTGCTGCCCTGGAATTATTTGAAACTTTTTTGGCCGGACCAATTGAGAATTACTCTGATGATCGAAATCGTCCAGATCTAGCCGGAACTTCAAAGTTGAGTATTGCTTTGAAGTGGGGAGAGATTCATCCGCGCACTTTGTTAGCACGTCTTGGCGATAGTAAGGGTCATGAAGTTTTCCGTAAAGAAATTGCTTGGCGCGAGTTCTATGCCGAAGTTGCTTACCAACGTCCAGACACAATTACCGATTATTTCAATCCGCTTTATTCCCAGATGCAATACGACACCGGCAAGGAAGCAGATGAAAAGTTTGCAGCTTGGTGTGAAGGACGTACGGGATTTCCGTTTGTTGATGCCGGTATGCGTCAATTGCGCACCGAGGGTTGGATGCATAACCGAGTTCGTATGGTGGTCGCGTCGTTCTTACTCAAAGATCTTCATATCGAATGGCAACGTGGCGCAAACTATTTCTTTGAATGGTTACTCGATGGCGACCTAGCAAGTAACAGTCATGGTTGGCAATGGACTGCCGGTTGCGGCACGGATGCTTCGCCGTATTACCGAGTCTTTAATCCAATCGGACAAGGAATTAAATTCGATCCAGATGGCGAGTACGTTCGTAAATACATTCCTGAGCTTTCACATATTCCTGGTGGCGCTATTCACGAACCATGGAATGTTACGGGCGCATTTGATCATGGTTATCCCGAACCAATTGTTGATCATGCGGCCGAACGCCTTGAAGCGTTGGATCGGTTAAGTAAGTTGCCTAAGGGTGTTCAGGTTGCGCACAACCCGCACGATGATGATGTTAAACCTAAGCCTGCTAAGAAATCAGCTGCCAAGAAGGCAATCAAGGCTAAAGGCGAAGATTTAAAGCTAATTCACGACTTCGAATAACCCTAGAAACGCGAAACCGAATCCTCACCCGATATGGGTTTGATTCGGTTCACTTTCGAAACCAACTAGGTAGCGACTTAAAGATCATACATCAGTTGATTTATAGCATCAAGAATCTGTGAATAACTTTTTCAAGGAACCTTGGATAACAATTATTCTTCCGAAGTGAGCCATGTTTATGTAGATGAATCATTTCGCAACAGCAATTACATAATGTGCTCAGTTTCTGTCGCAAACGACTCGCAGTACTTAATTAGATCTTTGCTTGTTTCATTGAATAAAAGTCCATCCAGACGTATTCACATGAGCGAGTCTTCTAAGACTCAGCGTAAAGAATATATATCAGCAATTGCAGGGCTCGGAATTGCAGCAACAATCTACGTAGCAAGTACGGGCTATGAAAAGTTTGAAGCAAGACCCCGTGAACGATGTTTAGCGTCTGTCATTCGGGATTGCGAAAAGTCAGATTCGATAACTATTGAGTTTGGGAGTGTTGATCACCTAGATCGCCAGCTAATAAATAGATTCGTTTCAGAAGGAACCCAATTTCCCAAAGTAGCTCACATAGAACCCAGAAGAGAGCCGCTTCTTTGGCTACCCGACATAATTGCGTGGGCATATGGCAGAGGAGGTGAATGGAAAAAATTGGTAGAGCCGGTCATTGAAAAAGTCCTAATCGTATAACTAGGCAACCGGTTCTCGTGAGTCATACTTCATGAACGGCTTATGCCATTTCACGAGTGCGAAGGTGCAAGCAATACATGCAAGGCCACCGCTGACCACCGAAAGTTGTTCGCCACCGATAGCAGCAACAGTTCCTGATTCAAAGTCACCAAGTCTTGGTCCACCTGCGACCACGACGGTAAATAGACCTTGTAACCGGCCACGATATTCATCTGGGATTACGACTTGCATCATGGTGGTTCGGAAAATTGCGCTGATGTTGTCAGCGGCTCCGGCGATTGCTAAGAAAAATAGTGCAGCGTAAAGATTTTTAGTCAACCCAAAAGCAGTGATGGCTGATCCCCAACCAACAATTGACCAAATGATTGCGGTGCCTTGTTTGTAAACGCGTTGCAGCGGTCCACTAAAGATTGCAGATAACGCTGCGCCCAAAGCTGGAGCTGCAGTTAATAGGCCAACGATCGCAGCTGTCGACACTGCAGAGTCGCCGTACCAAAGTAAAGCAATTGCTGGAAACAGCGCGCGAGGCATACCAAAAATCATGGCAACAAGGTCAACATAGAAAGTCATTTGAATGTTGCGCTTGCCCGCTAAGAAACCAATACCTTCTTTTACGCTGGACAGATTTGGTTTTAGTGGAGCGCCCGCCATCGGCGGCAGTTTTGGCAGCGACCACATTGCCCACATCATTACTGTGAAGGCAACTGCATCGACTGCGTATGCAACTCCAACGGTACCGGTCGCGGCAATTAATACTCCGCCGAGAAGTGGACCGATCGTGAAACCAATATTCCAAGTTAAAAAGGACAACGAGTTGGCAGACTGCAAAAGTTCTGTGGGAACAATGCGCGGAATGATTGCCTGCCTTGCAGGATTACCAACTGCATAAAACCCCGATGACATCGCAACAAATAAATACAGCGGCCAGGCTTGTTGGTTGTCCGCTAGAGCCTGAATCAAAAGTAATACGCTTGCCCCAGCCATACCCACTGCTGATACAAAACCAATTGTTCGACGATCATAAGAATCTGACATGGCTCCACCGAAAAGACCAAGAACCACCAGAGGCAATAATTGAGCCACGCCAACGAGGCCGACAGCAAAAGATGACTTCGTAATGTCATAGACCTGGATCGCTACCGCAACCGCTGTCATTTGCTGACCGATATTACTTATCGAAACAGCCGTAAAGATTCGGCGATACGCAGGAATTTCCCTAAGCGGAGTTAGGTCAATTAACAGCTTGGGCACAGACTCACTCTGGCATAACTGCGCGCTAGTTTGCGAGCCGGTCGACTATAAGCGCTCGCAGGACTTACAAATCTGCGCCAGACTTAGGGCATGAGCATTGATACGCCTAACCCATCAGACATGAGAATTGTTTATGACAAAGACCAGTTAACCGAAGCTGACTTAGCAAGCAATCCACTTGATCAATTCACCAAGTGGTTAGCAGACGCGGTTGCTGAAGGCCGTGAGGCATTAATCGAACCAAATGCCATGGTGATTGCAGTTCGTAGTTCTGAAGACGTGATTTCAACAAGATCAGTTTTACTAAAAGGTATCGATGCGCGCGGATTAACGTTTTATACCAACTACGGCTCAACTAAAGCAGATGCAATTGCTGCAAACTCACAGGTCAGCATTACCTTTCCTTGGTATCCATTGCATCGCCAAGTCAATGTGATTGGCACTGCGACAAAAGTTTCCCGTGAAGAATCCGGTGCTTACTTTGAAACTCGACCACACGGATCCAAGCTTGGTGCGATTGTTAGTGCGCAGTCGACCGAGATTGATTCCCGAGAAATTTTAGAAACCCGAATGAAGGAACTTGAAGAACAATATCCAGAAGGATCTCATGTTCCACTGCCAGATGCTTGGGGTGGATTCCTAATCACAGTTTCAGCGATTGAGTTTTGGCAAGGACGACGTTCACGCCTGCACGATCGCCTGCGCTTTGTTAAATCTGACGATTCAAGTGACCTATCCGATGCTTCTGCTTGGAAAGTCATTCGGCTTTCGCCTTGAGGTCTGGGTAAATTTGTGGCCGAGCAAACTACGTCGCGCTGCAAAGCATTGGCAGCGCGGTTTTCTGCAATTGATCTAAACTTGGCGAATGGCTACCTTCCCCGAAATCGTGATTCCTGCTGAACTTTTGCCAATAGATGGCAGGTTCGGCGCTGGACCTTCAAAGGTTCGCCCCGAACAGATTCAAGCCTTGGTAGATAAGTCAGTTTCAATCATGGGAACTAGTCATCGACAAAAGCCAGTTAAGGACGAAGTCGCAGAAATGCGCGCGGGCTTAGCAAAAATGTTTTCAATTCCGCAGGGGTACGAAGTTGTCATTGGCAACGGTGGAACCACCGCGTTTTGGGAAGTAGCTACTTTTGGATTGATTCGCGATCGCGCGCAGTTTTTAACTTTCGGAGAATTCGGCACAAAGTTTGCAAGTAGCGCCAAAGCTGCTCCATTCCTAGGCGAGCAATCAGTAAATGGTGGTGACGCCGGTGACGCTCCAGATTTTGTCGCCCAACCAGGAATAGACGCCTACTGCACACCACATAACGAAACCTCAACTGGTGTTGCCATTCCACCAGTTCGCCCAGCCGGCGCTGATAAAGATGCACTCGTTCTAATCGATGCCACTTCAGGTGCTGGTGGTTTGCCAGTTGATTTATCCCAGGTAGATGTTTATTACTTCAGCCCGCAAAAGTGCTTTGCATCTGATGGTGGATTGTTCGTTGCGATCATGTCATCTGCAGCCATCGCGCGCGCCGAAGAGATAAAGGCGTCAGGTCGTTACATTCCCGCTTTCTTGGACTTGATGACTGCAATTGAAAATTCGCGTCTAGATCAGACTTACAACACCCCAGCTCTTGCCACAATCTTGATGATGAACGAACAGATCAAATGGTTCAACGCAAATGGTGGTCTGGATTGGTGTGTTGCGCGAACTAAAGAATCTTCCGATGCAATTTATGAATGGGCAATGG
>CAIYGJ010000133.1 GCA_903925705.1 uncultured Actinomycetes bacterium
CGTCGTGACAGAAATATTTACCGCCAAATTGTGCGCCAATTCCAAAGTTTTGGGTGAGCTTGAGAATCTCAGCTTCCATTTCGAGATCTCTATAGCCATTGCCATCGGCCCCGCCTTCAGTTGGCAAGGCATCAAGATATTTTGTGCTGGCAAGTTTGGAAACCTTTAGGGCATATTCGGCACTGGTTCCCCCCACGACAATTGCTAAGTGGTACGGCGGACAAGCCGAAGTTCCGATGAGTCGCAATTTTTCATCCATAAATCGCAAGAAGCTTTCTTGATTCAAGACTGCTTTGGTTTCCTGATACAAGTAACTTTTATTTGCACTGCCGCCGCCTTTGGCAATGAACAGCATTTCGTATGAATTCTCATGTCCTGGCTTAGTGTCAGAATAAATCTCGATCTGTGCTGGCAAGTTGTCACCAGTATTTTTTTCGTCCCACATGTTTAAGGGGGATAACTGCGAGTAACGAAGGTTCAGTTTTTGATAGGCGTCGTAAATCCCACGACTAATTGCGACTTCATCGGGTCCTTCAGTCAGAATCTGGGAGCCTCGTTTTGCAGAAACAATTGCAGTTCCGGTGTCCTGACACATCGGCAAAATACCACCAGCGGCAATGTTTGCATTCTTCATTAAATCGATCGCGACAAATCTGTCGTTTGGTGACGCCGAAGGATCGTCAATAATTTTCTTTAGTTGCTCTAGATGGCTTGTTCTCAAATAGTGCGAAATGTCATGAATGGCTTCATAGGCCACTTTTTCTAACACGCTGGATTCGATGTTAAGAAAGGTTCGCTCGCCGATTTTTGTAGTCGTAATTCCTTCAGTTGTGACCAAGCGGTACTCGAGGTCATTCGGCTTGATTGGAAGAATTTCGGTGTAGTTAAACGAACTCATATCATTAGCCTAATGCCGTTTTTGAAAGTCCTACGGATGTGACCGCGCGAGAGCGGACTTCGCATAAAGCAGGCAAAATAGAGACATGGCCAATAAAAAACCAAGAGGGCGGGAAACTGCTTGGGACATGATTCTGTCAATGGGCGCAGTAACTGCAGCAGTTGGTGTAATTATGTTGATTGCTTGGCGGCCACAGCAAGAAGTAAAGCAACAAGTAGATTATGACAGCGCTGTCGCAAGCGCAGTAATTGCCCAAACTTGGCCTATTTCGATTCCAGAATCTTTGCCAACCGGATATCAAACCACGAGCGCGCGACTTGAGCCAGAGTCATACGGCGAGGCAGGCGACATTCGTTGGATTTTAGGTTTCCAAACGAGTGCTAATGAATATGTCTCACTCTGGCAAAGTGATGGACCGGTTAGCTCGGTGGTTGCGGCCGCAACAAATAGTGCTACCTGCGAATCCACAGAAACTATTAACTCTGTGACCTGGCAAAAGTGCGAAACGAACAAACCACTGACGCGGGCTTACATTAAGACTGAGGGCGATGTAACTTCCATAGTCTCTGGAACTGCGCCATGGGATGAGCTATCGCGATTTGCTGAATCTTTGGTGCTAGCGAAACCATAGAATCTAACCATGGCTAAAGAGCATTCATCGGAAATGTCTTACGAGGCGGCAAAGTCTGCGCTAGACGAAATTGTTGCGCGCCTTGAAGACAAAGATCTTCCGCTTGACGACATGGTCAATCTCTGGGAACAAGGCGAAAAGCTTGCAGCAATCTGTGAAGAACGTCTGGCCGGTGCGAAGGCCAGACTCGAAGCGTTGCGTCCAAGCCAATCTGATGAAGATTAATTCTCCTCAACTCGGGTTACTAATTCACCTTCGGCAAATTTAATTCGCAATTCATCGCCGGCATTTACCAGCCCGGCGCTTCTAATAATCGTGTTACTTGAATTTCTAACAATTGAATATCCGCGTTCCAGAGTTCCTTGCGGTGACAGCGCGCGTAATGTCGCATTGGCTCCATTTAGGTGAGCACTCTCAAGTGCGATGAAATTTCTAACCTTCACATGCATTGCTGAACGTAAGCCAGTGTTTTCATTAAGGCGTTGCGTAATGAGAGTTGCAGGTGAAGCCAAAGCCGGCCGACTACGTGTAAGTGCAAGTTGTTGTTCAAGTCGCGTTACGCCTACTGAGATAAGCGCTTGAATTCTCGCTCGAGCATTTCTTAGATCAGAAATTTCTTGCAAAACGTCTGGAACAATTTTGCGAGCCGCATCGGTTGGAGTTGACGCTCGATAATCTGCAACATAGTCAATCAGTGGACGATCTTCTTCGTGCCCGATAGCGGCCACTACTGGAGTATCAATTCCAGCAACGACTCGAATCAAAGACTCATCGCTAAATGGCAATAAATCCTCAAAAGCGCCACCACCGCGAGCGATAACAATTACATCAATGTCCGAAATAGCATCGAGTTCGGTAAGAGCGCCACTGACTTGCTTAACGCAATTAACACCCTGTACCGCAACTTCACGAACTTCGAACTGCACATCGGGCCAGCGACGCTTTGCATTCTCAATCACATCGTGCATGGCGTCACTCGCCTGACCACAAATCAAACCAATTCGCCGCGGTAAAAATGGCAAAGGTTTTTTACGATCTTCATTAAACAGACCCTCAGCAGCTAACAGGTTTCGCAAAGCTTCTAGCCGGGCCATAAGTTCGCCGATTCCTACCGCGCGCATTTGCAAAACTTTGAATTGTAAAGATCCCCGCTTGGCCCACCAGTCGGCTTTGACTTGAACTAAGACGCGACTGCCTTGCTCAATAGTGGTGGCAAGAGATTCCATCACTCCTGTTGCTACGTACAGCGACAATGAAACATCGCGATCAGTATCGCGCAGCGATAAATAAGTTAGCCCTTTTCTAGGGTTAACTTCGGCAAGTTGACCTTCAACCCAAATAGTTCCAAGCCGGCCAATGTATTCACCGATCATGGTGCTGACGGAATGGACAGCCAGTGGGGATTCTGGATCGAGTCCGGGTTTGGCGAGGTCTGTCTGGTCCATGGATCTATTGTGCCTAATGCCAGAAAGCGGCTGGGGAGGCGCGGGCTTACGATAGGAGGGTGAGCGAAACTAAGAAAAAAGTCCTATTAGCGAAGCCTCGTGGCTACTGCGCCGGTGTTGACCGAGCTGTTGTCACCGTTGAAAAAGCCCTGGCTGTTCATGGCGCGCCAATTTATGTTCGCAAGGAAATTGTTCACAACAAATACGTGGTCACCGAACTTGAGGCCAAGGGCGCAATTTTTGTTGATCAGACAGATGAAGTTCCCGAGGGAGCCACTGTTGTATTCAGCGCCCACGGAGTATCACCTGCAGTTCACGACGAAGCTGCGCAGCGCAATCTAAAAACTATCGATGCCACATGTCCATTGGTTACCAAAGTTCACTCTGAAGCGCGACGTTTTGCCTCTGATGATTATCAGATTCTCTTTATTGGCCATGAAGGTCACGAAGAAGTAGAAGGCACTATGGGTGAGGCACCAGAGAGTATGACTTTGGTAGATGGACCAGATCATGTCCAAGATATTGAAATTGATCCAACGAGACCAGTCGCTTGGCTTTCGCAGACCACACTTTCGGTTGACGAGACACTAGAAACTGTTGACAAGTTGCGCATCAAGTTTCCAAATTTGATTGATCCACCGAGTGATGACATCTGTTATGCAACTCAGAATCGTCAAAAAGCAGTTAAGGAAATTTCTCAAGCCTGCGATGTCATGTTGGTTGTCGGCTCTGCTAACTCTTCGAATACCGTCCGCCTAGTCGATGTTGCTCTCGAAGCAGGTGCTCGCGCTGCATACCGCGTTGATTTTGCTGGTGAGATTGATGAGGCTTGGATTAAAGATGCCAAGACTGTTGGACTAACAAGCGGCGCATCAGTTCCCGAGATCTTGGTGAGCAGCGTGCTTGCTTGGCTAGCTGAACGCGGCTATTCCGATGTCGAAGAAGTTGAAACTATCGAAGAGCACCTGATTTTTGCCTTGCCACCAGAATTGCGCCGAGACATTAAGGCCGCCGGCCACGCCTAAAGATTGCAATGCTTGCACTAAGCGCGGTTGCTCCCAATATCCACCACGCGTGCATGGCAAGTCCATAAGCAAGATGTAACACTTGCTCGCGCATGAATGAGCCTCCGCGCATTGGTGCTAACTGTCCTGTTGTTAGGAGTGCAATAACCCAAGCAATCGGTACAACCCAAATCCCCGCCTGATAATCAGCGGTCCGTACCTTGATTGCGCCGATGATCCCAACTACTACCAGTCCAATATTCGACACGAGTCCAATGTCACCAGTGACAATAATGTCCAGCGCCATCACAACCATCATTGCCACGCTCGTCAATATGATGACGCCAGGATAGGTCCAACCTTGTAGGGCTGGTCCACTCTCTAGTGGTTCGATATCGGTATTTGCCATGGATTAAACGTATCGGGTCATGGCCGAGTCTGTTGAAAGGTTTAAATACGGCTACGCTTATGTGCCGTGGCCCTAACTATTGGAATCGTCGGATTACCCAACGTCGGAAAATCGACACTATTCAATGCACTGACGAAAAATAATGTGCTTGCAGCGAATTACCCGTTTGCAACAATTGAACCAAATACGGGTGTAGTCGAAGTGCCAGATGCACGCCTTCCAGTACTAGCGCAGATTTTTAGCTCAGAACGAATTTTGCCCGCGACCGTAACATTTGTTGATATTGCAGGAATTGTTCGCGGTGCGAGTGAGGGTGAAGGACTAGGTAATAAGTTTTTAGCAAACATTCGTGAGTCAGAAGCAATTTGCCAAGTAATCCGAGCATTCAAAGATCCCGATGTAGTTCATGTGGATGGTGCGATTTCACCGAAAGATGACATTGAAACCATCAACACAGAATTAATTTTGGCCGACATGCAAACGCTAGAAAAAGCAATGCCGCGCCTCCTTAAAGAGTCACGCTTAGATAAGTCGAAAGCAGAATCACTCGCCACCGCAGAAAAGGCGGCAGAAATTCTCAACTCAGGAAAAACTATTTTTGAATCAGGCCTGGACTACGAGCCAATTCGCGAACTGTTTTTACTTACCGCAAAACCATTCCTTTATGTTTTCAACTTGGATGAAGAAGAATTAACTGACGACACCTTGAAGCTGGAATTAAGTGCGCTTGTCGCGCCAGTTGAAGCAGTGTTCATGAATGCAAAACTTGAAGCAGAACTTGGTGAACTACCTGAAGACGAGGCTTTGGAACTTTTGCAATCTGTTGGTCAACAAGAGAGCGGCATTGCAATTTTGTCTCGGGTTGGATTTAAAACTTTAGGTTTGCAAACCTACTTAACAGCTGGTCCAAAAGAATCGCGGGCTTGGACTATTCCAGTTGGCGCAACTGCGCCCGAAGCTGCTGGAGTTATTCATACTGATTTTCAAAAAGGATTTATCAAAGCCGAGATCGTTGCGTTCGAGGATTTAGTGTCTGCTGGATCTGTTGCTGAGGCAAAATCTAAAGGCAAAGTCCGCATGGAGGGCAAAGAATATGTCATGGCGGATGGGGATGTCGTTGAATTCAGGTTCAACGTCTAGTTGATTTTCTCGAGGATCTAAGACACTTAAAGGCCATACCTGTGTGGTTCTAAACAGCGATAAATCTCAACTAGAATAAGGACAGTGACCCAATCTGCTGTCCGCAACGACCTTCGAAATGTTGCCATTATTGCCCACGTTGACCATGGAAAAACCACACTTGTAGATGCCATGCTTTGGCAATCCGGTGCTTTTCGCGCAAACCAAGATGTAAATGACCGAGTCATGGATTCGATGGACCTTGAGCGCGAAAAGGGAATTACCATCCTGGCCAAGAACACCGCCGTTAGATACGTAGGTCCAGCTGCACCAGAAGGCGGCGTCACACTAAACATCATCGATACCCCAGGTCACGCTGACTTCGGTGGTGAAGTCGAGCGCGGGCTTGAAATGGTTGACGGCGTTGTCTTGCTAGTTGACGCAAGTGAAGGCCCATTGCCACAAACTCGATTCGTACTCCGCAAGGCGCTGCAAAAGCGACTTCCAGTAATTCTCTTGATTAATAAAGTCGATCGCCCGGATGCTCGCATTGCCGAAGTAGTCGATGAAACTTATGAACTATTTTTCGATCTAGACGCTGACGAAGAACAAATTCAGTTCCCAATTGTTTACGCATCAGCTAAAGCAGGTCGCGCATCTCTAACTCGTCCCGTCGATGGTGGAATGCCAGATGAAGAAGATCTTGAACCATTGTTCGCAACTTTGATTGGTAGCATTCCGGCTCCAACTTACGATCCAGAAGCCCCACTTCAGGCACACGTAACAAACCTTGACTCGTCCCCATACCTTGGACGCTTAGCACTATGTCGTGTTATCAACGGCAACATCAACAAGGGACAGCAAGTCGCTTGGATGAAATCTGATGGCACAACTGAGCGTGGAAAAATTGTCGAACTTTTGATGACAGAGGCGCTAGATCGAGTTCCAGTAGATTCAGCAGGACCTGGTGACATCATTGCGGTTTCTGGTTTTGAAACAATAACTATCGGCGAAACATTAGCTGATCCAGAAAATCCAGTTGCGCTACCACTATTTGTAATTGATGAGCCATCAATCTCGATGACCATTGGTATCAACAGCTCACCGCTTGCTGGCGAAACTGGAAGTAAAGTTACTGCCCGTTTGCTCAAGACTCGTCTTGAAGCCGAGCTGGTAGGTAACGTTTCAATTCGCGTGCTAGATACCGAGCGACCTGATACTTGGGAAGTTCAAGGACGAGGCGAACTTCAACTTGCAGTTCTTGTTGAACTTATGCGCCGCGAGAAGTTTGAAATGACTGTTGGTAAGCCACAGGTTGTAACCAAGGAAATCGGTGGCAAAATCCACGAGCCGATGGAACGCCTGACCATTGACGTACCAGAAGATTACGTTGGCGTTGTCACTCAGCTTTTGGGCTTACGAAAAGGCCGCCTAGAACAAATGGTTAATCATGGAACTGGTTGGGTTCGCATGGAATATATAGTTCCAGCGCGTGGCCTAATTGGTTTCCGTACCGAGTTCCTGACTGAAACTCGTGGCACCGGACTCATGCACCACATTTTCGAAAAGTACGAACCTTGGTTTGGTGAGTTACGCACTCGTCCATCAGGTTCTTTGGTTTCGGATCGACGTGGCGCGGTTACCTCATACGCGTGCTTTGGGTTGCAAGAGCGTGGCACTTTGTTTGTGTCTCCAACAACCGAAGTATATGAAGGCATGATTGTCGGCGAAAATGCTCGCGCAGAAGACATGGATGTTAACGTCGTGCGCGAAAAGAAGCTCACAAACGTTCGATCTGCAACAGGCGATGAACTAGAGCGCCTGATTCCTGCAAAGCAACTAAGTCTTGAGCAGGCACTGGAATTCTGTCGTGAAGATGAGTGCGTTGAGGTAACACCAACTGCAGTTCGAATTCGTAAAGTTGCCTTAGCAAAAGTTGACCGCGATCGTAATCGAACGAAAGCCCGCAATAACTAGGTCCGCAAGGTGAAGTCAAACCGCTGGATGAAGTTATTAACGCTTGCAGGAATAGCACTTGCAAGTGTTGCGCTTTTAGGTGGATCGATAATTGTCAGTAATTCCCCGGGCGGCTTCAATGCTGGTTTAACGAGAGCTGTTGGAAATGGCGATACTGCGGGTGGATTACTTCGACTTGGATCGTCGGTGCCTTGTGATTCGCTAGATCCAGCACAAACTTTTGATCCATGGTGTGCTGTGGTGCACCGGCTGTACTCCCGAAACCTAATGGCATTTGCAGGGAAACCAGGGGAGCAAGGACTAATTGTGGTTCCTGATTTGGTGTCGGACCTGCCGGTTACAAATGCTGACAAGACGGTGTGGACTTTCACTCTCCGGCCTGACGTGTTTTGGAATGATGGTTCCCCAGTTACATCCAGTGATGTTAAGTATTCGATTCAACGCCTATTTGACGACTCATTACAAAGTCCCGTTGCACTTGAGACTTTATGTCTGTTGAGTACTTGCAATGCGGGAAAGCCGGATTACAAAGGCCCTTACATATCTCCTACTGAAGATTTAGTTTCAATTGTTACTTCAGATGATCGCACCATTGCCTTCACTCTCAACCGATCTTTTTATGAATTCCCCCGCCTGCTTGCTACACCGCAATTTGCGCCAATTCAAATGGCGCGGGATGTAGCGATGCTTAAGTCTGGATCGACATATGCGGCAAACCCAGCATCTAATGGACCATTTTCTTTAACAATTGACCAAGCTGGCATGCAATATTCGTTTACAAAAAATGATCGTTGGACCCAGGCATCAGACGGGATTCGAATTCCAAAAGTTGACTCCATGTCTTGGAAAGTTTTTCCAGATGCCGACGCTACAGATCAAGCACTGCTTTCGGGTGAGATTGATGTGAAGTTAAATTACGGACTTGCCCCTACTGCACGGGATGCAACGTTGGCCGATAAATCCCAACGTTCACTTATTGACAATCCAGAAATGAGTTTTGTTAACTTTCTTGTGGTTAATCCAGGAATTCCACCACTTGATCGAGCCCCATGCCGAGATGCAATTTTTTATGCATTAGACAAAGCTGATCTACAAAATATTCGTGGCGGTAGCGCAACAGCAGCAGTTGCACACTCACTAAGTCCACCAACAGTCTTAGGGTTCGATAGTTCCTACAATCCTTATCCAAGCGGATCAAATGAAAGTGGAAATATTCGCAAGGCCAAGCAAAGTTTGGCTCAATGTGGATATCCAGATGGCTTCCAGCTAAATATGGCTTACGTTGCGATTGGAATTGGAAAAGATATTTTCCTTTCGGTTCAAAAGAGTTTGGCTCGCGTAGGCATTGTTGTGGATCCAGTAGAGTTTGCAAATTTTGCCGAGTATTTCACAACGGGAATTGGCTCTCCAGAAACTATGAGTAGTCAAGCAATTGGGCTGGCTTCAACCGGATGGGGTCCAGATTATTCTTCTGCATATTCATTTTGGGCTCCGCTGGTTGATGGCAGAAAAATTAAAGCCTCATCAAATCAGAACTTTGCAGAACTAAACCTGGATGAGATCAATTTGCTCTTAGATTCGTTGGCCGCGGCTGAGTTACCAGCAGAATCAGCCCGACTCAGCCGTGCTATCGAATTGCTTGTGTCTAGCGAAGCTGTCTACTTGCCCTACGCAGTAGATCGCATTGTCCTGTATCGCCCAAACATACTTACAAACGTCTACGCCCAGATCGCCCTTGGTAATCAATATGACCTAGTGAATATCGGAAAACGCGAGAATTTACCCGAAAAATAGGACTTTTCTCTCTTTATACCTATGGTTAAACCCCTTTTTCGGTATCCGCACTTATTGGTATCCAAATAGACTTCGAAGGTTAATATCCGGTAAACGTCTTGGAAGGTAAACCCCAATGTCCTTGGTCGAAGCCACCGAAACAGACGCTGTCGTCGGGCGAACCCTGCGGCAGCTGGCTTGGGCTCGACTGCGCAAAGATCGAGTTGCTGTTGTCAGCATCTTCGTACTGGCATTCATCCTATTCATCGCAGCTTTTGGACCATTGATCTCGAAGTGGATGGGAGTTAATCCCTTCGATTTCAACACAGACTTATTAAGTGATGCTGGAAGTTTGCCGCTTGGTCCATTTGGTGGGGTTTCCTTGGATCATCCTCTAGGTGTTGAGCCGTTAACAGGTCGTGATATTTCAGCCCGACTCCTTTACGGAACTCGCATCTCGTTATTTATTGCACTATCAGCAACGCTTATTACCGTTGTTGTTGGAACAGTCGTTGGCATCGTGGCCGGTTATTCACGTGGCAGAACTGACACGTTGTTAAGTCGCTTCATGGATATCACTTTGGCGTTTCCTTTGCTCCTGGTGATTATTGCGATGTCACCCGTTCTTGAACAGCGCCTACAAGCATGGGGATTGCCAGATGGTAATCCTTCACGAATCACAACTTTGATTTTAGTTTTGAGTGTTTTTGGTTGGCCATACCTAGCTCGACTGGTTCGTGGACAGGTGCTTTCGTTGCGAGAACGAGAATTTGTTGAAGCAGCTGTTTCAATTGGCTCTAGTAAGCGCAGGATTTTGTTTCGCGAATTATTACCTAATCTCTGGGCACCGATTTTGGTGTATGCGACGATCGCGATGCCAGGATTGATTGGCGCCGAAGCTGCGCTGGCTTACCTTGGAATTTCAGTTGTGCCGCCTACGCCAACCTGGGGTTCCATGCTTGAGGAATCAGTTGGGTACTTCACGGTAGATCCCTTCTATTTCTTCGTTCCACTTTCGATGCTGTTAGCTGCGGTGCTTTCCTTTAACTTGCTAGGAGATGCTTTGCGGGATGCCTTGGATCCGAAAGCCGATAGAAACTAAGTTTTTCAGTTTCTCGAGAACTGAAAAAACACAACCTCAACCGGGGAAGTGAAAAATGTGATTCACCCGAATCGCTACCTAAAGATGTGGTCAATGCCATATCTCAATGGAGGAAATATGAAGAA
>CAIYGJ010000134.1 GCA_903925705.1 uncultured Actinomycetes bacterium
CGCGCCTGTCGTGCGTAATGTGCTTCGCGATCTTCTTCACTCATGCCACCCCAAACGCCGTATGGTTCACGTGTCTTGAGTGCGTGATCCCGACATTGCGCCAACACTGGGCAGGCTGCGCAAATTGCTTTGGCCGTTGATACTCGTCGTTCGCGAGCAGAACCGCGTTCGCCATCTGGATGGTAAAAAATATCTGAATCTAGGCCACGGCAAGCTGAGTGCAATTGCCAATCCCAGAAGTCTGCATTTGGACCAGGCAATCTAGATAGATCAGCCATTTGGTGCCTCCCGATAGGTTGTTGCTTATGTCCTCACTCTAGAACCGCTTCATAAGTTGGTCAAGCAACTTGTCCGAATCAGGTTTGGCGCGTTTTGGTATTTATTCGGGAATATCCCCATTGTTTAATGAGATTACATACTTCTCGAGGTGCGGTCAGCGGCAAATACCGTAACAATGAGGTTTATGTCACAGAGTGCGCCGCAGGCCAAGATCGGCCTAACCGTTGCAGCCGTGGCGCGTCGGATCGGAATCGCACCGGCCACGCTTCGAACTTGGGACCGCCGATATGGTCTTGGACCAAGCGTTCACACACCTGGATCCCACCGTCGATACTCGGCCACAGATGTTGCTCGAATAGATCTGATGCGAAAGCTCATGCTAAATGGTGTGCTGCCAAGTGAGGCAGCCAAGTCTGCAATTTCCAGAAAAGTTGTTCCAGTCAATCTCACCGCTAACCCAATATCTTCATCTGCGCTGCACGTGGTCTCTGATCAAGATATTCCTGCAGATAATGTAATTGCGCTAGATAGCCCAAAGGCCATCATTCGATCACTTAATCGAGCAGCCACAACACTGGATGCCAGTGGTTGCGATCAAATTATTTCTAACTCACTGGAAAACCATGGAGTCGTTTGGACTTGGGAAAATGTTTTGATGCCAGTGCTTGTCGCACTTGGTGAAAAATGGGAACAAACCGGTGAAGGTGTTGAGCAAGAACATTTGCTAGCAGAATCAATCACCGGGCTATTTCGAAGCCTGGCAAACGGAGTCACGGAACCGGAAAACGCCCGACCAGTTTTGTTAGCTTGCGCACCACATGAACTTCACACGATTCCGATGTATGCAATTGCGGCGGGGCTTGCTGAACAGAATGTCTCGACCAGAATCCTGGGCGCTCGAATGCCAGCGGAGGCTTTAGCCAGCGCTGCAAAGAAGATTGGCCCGTGTGCAATTGTTGTCTGGTCTCAAACTCAAGGCACAGCTGATGTTGCCGTTTGGGAAGCCGTTGAGCCAATGCGCCCAGCACCACTTTTGGTATCTGTTGGCCCAGGCTGGCAACCAGATCTACCTGAAGGTGTTGTTAAACCCCATGACTTCACCAGCACCCTGATTGCGCTGGCCGCAGCTTCGGGCCGATAGTCCCTAAAGGCTTCGGGCTTTTTGGCCACCGGCAATTAAACGATAACCTTAGGCAATTCACCTTTATTTAGGTGCTATTCGCCGCAGGTACCAGCTTTATCAGTAAGGGGATTCCATGACACAGGGCCTTCCTGACAAGTTTGCAATGCTTGGGCTCACTTACGATGACGTGCTTTTGCTGCCGGATGCCAGCGATGTCATTCCTAGTGAAGTAGATACCAGCTCAAAATTAACCCGAGAAATTTCACTCAAGATCCCATTACTTTCCTCTGCAATGGACACTGTTACCGAAGCGCGCATGGCTATCTCTATGGCGCGGCAAGGTGGACTCGGAATTCTGCATCGCAATCTTTCAATCGAAGATCAAGCTGCCCAGGTTGATCTGGTTAAGCGCAGTGAAGCTGGAATGATTACTAATCCAGTTACTTGCAACGCAACCGATACCTTGGCTGATGTCGATCGCTTATGTGCGCACTACCGAATTAGTGGTGTTCCAGTTGTAGATGCCAATGGAATTTTACTTGGCATCGTAACGAATCGTGATATGTGTTTTGAAGATGACAAAAATCGCAAAGTCGGCGATGTCATGACCAAGATGCCTCTCATAACCGGAACTCCGGGAATGAATGGCGATGACGCACTTGAGTTACTGCGGATAAATAAAATTGAAAAACTCCCATTGGTTGATTCCTTAGGCCGATTAACCGGTTTGATCACAGTTAAGGATTATGTAAAGAGCGATCGCTATCCATTAGCAACCAAAGACTCTGCTGGGCGCCTAATGGTCGGCGCAGCTGTCGGTGTTGGTGAGGATTCTTTTGCGCGCGCACTTGCCTTAGTTGAGGCCGGAGTAGATGTCGTGGTTGTCGATACCGCTCATGGACACCAAAAAGCAGTTTTGGAAATGGTTACAAGAATTAAGAAATCAACATCGGTTCAAGTAATTGGTGGAAACATCGCAACGCGTGCTGGCGCTCAGGCATTGATTGATGCGGGCGCGGACGCAGTTAAAGTTGGCGTCGGACCAGGTTCGATTTGCACCACGCGTGTGGTTGCAGGCGTTGGCGTTCCGCAAGTAACTGCAATTTATGAAGCCTCATTAGCAGCTGGTCCAGCTGGAGTTCCTGTTATTGGTGATGGTGGCCTGCAGTACTCCGGCGATATCGCAAAAGCAATTGTTGCTGGCGCGGACACCGTGATGCTGGGCTCGTTACTGGCTGGTTGCGAAGAAGCGCCAGGTCAACTCGTTTTCGTGAACGGCAAACAGTTCAAGCAGTACCGTGGCATGGGCTCGCTCGGTGCCATGCAATCCAGAGGAAATACCAAGTCTTATTCGAAAGATCGTTACTTCCAAGACGACGTACTTTCTGAAGACAAATTAGTTCCCGAAGGTATTGAGGGCCAGGTTCCTTATCGAGGGAACTTGGCAGGCGTGGCGCACCAATTGATCGGTGGACTTCGCGCATCTATGGGATATGCCGGTGCTGCAACGATTGCTGACTTAAAGGCTAACGGTCGCTTGATCCGGATTACTTCAGCCGGCCTGAAAGAAAGTCATCCGCACGACGTCCAGCTAACGGTAGAAGCACCTAACTACCACGTTCGATAGAGGAGAAAAATGTCAGGCGTGGAAATCGGTAGAAGCAAGCGAGCTCGCGCCACATATTCTTTTGATGACGTTTCGTTAGTGCCAAGTCGTCGCACGCGTGACGACGAACTCGTTTCCTTGGATTGGAAGATTGACGCTTACTCGTTTAGCCATCCAATCATTGCGGCTCCGATGGACTCCGTCGTTTCGCCCGCATCGGCAGCAACTTTTGCGGCCAATGGTGGCCTTGCAATTTTGAACCTTGAAGGCGTTTGGACCAGGTATGAAGATCCAACCGGAATTCTAAATGACATCGCGGCCCTAGATCCCAAGGGTGCAACTGCCAAGCTGCAAGAAATTTACGCAAAGCCAATCCAACCTGAATTGATCGCGGCTCGAATTCAAGAAATGCGCGCTTCGGGTATCACTGTTGCTGGCGCGCTAAGCCCACAACGTACTGCCCATTTTGCCAAGCAGGTTGTTGAAGCAGGTGTAGACATCTTTGTAATCCGAGGTACAACTGTAAGCGCCGAGCACGTAAGCAATGGTGGCGAAGTGCTAAATCTAAAGGAATTCATTTATCAACTAGATGTCCCAGTAATCGTTGGCGGCTGCGCAACCTACACAGCCGCACTTCACTTAATGCGCACTGGCGCAGCTGGTGTGCTTGTTGGATTTGGCGGCGGCGCTGCACACACAACCCTTGATGTACTTGGTGTGCGAGTTCCAATGGCTAGCGCAGTTGCAGATGTTGCTGCCGCTCGTCGTGATTACTTGGATGAATCCGGTGGTCGCTACGTTTCAGTTATTGCCGACGGCTCAATGGGTCGCAGTGGCGATGTATCGAAGGCAATTGCTTTGGGCGCAGATGCAGTAGTTGTTGGTTCAACATTTGCCCGAGCAACTGATGCACCAGGCCGCGGTAAGCACTGGGGAATTGAAGCAACACACTTAGAGCTGCCACGAGGTGAACTAGTTGACCTTGGTATCACCGGAACCTTGAGTGAAATAGTTTCAGGTCCATCGCATACCGCTGATGGCACTATGAATATGGTTGGCGCACTTCGCCGAGCGATGGCCACATGTGGTTACTCAGACTTGAAGGAATTCCAGCGCTGCGAAGTAGTTGTAACTCCTAATTAGGGTCAACTCCCTTTCCGACATAGCGACGTATTTAGTCGGCTCGATCCCTAGGCTGAGATAGTGCATAGTTCCTCGAAAGATCAGTTGCTCCAAAACTTGGTGGCAACCAGTGGTTCCATGATTAGCCCGGTCAGCCCATTCCCGGGAGTAGAAATTGATTCGGTTCCGGAATCATCACTTGCCGATGTAGTAAACGCCGTTGCATCGGCCCGTATTGCGCAGGTTGCATGGTCAAATACCGAAATTTCCCATCGGGTAAAAATCCTGGACAAGTTTCATGACTTGTTGCTGGCAAATCAAGACGAACTACTAAACGTCGTCCAAAAAGAAACTGGTAAGTCGCGATTCCATGCTGCTGATGAAGTCTTTAGCCTGGCAATGATCGCTGCGTTTTACGCGAAGATTGGAAAGCAGGCATTAAAGCCGCAGCAAAGAGCTGGTGCCCTCCCATTTTTCACTAAGACCCTTATGGTTTCGCAACCCAAGGGTGTAGTTGGCATAATTTCGCCTTGGAATTACCCCTTGACGCTTTCGATCTGCGATGCACTTCCGGCAATCTTGGCAGGTAACGCCGTAGTGATCCGACCAGATAATCAGACACCTTGGTCTGCGATTTATGGACTAGAGCTAATGTCTCAGGCTGGACTTCCAGATGGAGTTGTGACGATTGTTACTGGCGAAGGTAATTCGGTAGGCGCTGCGCTAATTGATGAAGTTGATTACGTATGTTTTACCGGTTCGACGAAAACCGGAAAAGTTGTCGGCGCTCAAGCTAGTGCCAGGCTAATTGGAGCATCACTCGAACTTGGCGGAAAGAATCCAATGATCGTTTGCGCCGATGCAGACCTCAAGACATTCTTGGAAGTTGCTATTCGCGGTTGCTTCACATCTGCGGGACAGCTTTGTGTATCGATTGAAAGAATGTACATTCATGAATCGATTTATGAAGAGTTTTTGCGGGCCTTTGTCGAAAAAGTTAAAGAATTAAAACTTGGGGCGCAACTTGGTTGGGGTTACGACGTTGGCTCACTTGCAACGGATGCATTAGCAAATCGAGTTACCGAAGCAATTTCGAATGCAGTTAAACAAGGCGCAAAAATTGAATCCGGTGGAAATCGTAGAACCGATATTGGTCCTAATGTCTTCGAACCAACTGTGCTTACTGGCGTCACGAAGGAAATGAAGATTTCAACTGAAGAAGTTTTTGGCCCATGTGTTTATGTTCAGTCCTTCGCTACAACCGAAGAAGCAATTTCACTGGCTAATGATTCGATCTATGGATTATCCGCTTCGGTAATAAGTTCGAATTCAAAAAGCGCGCGAGGAATCGCTGAGCAACTCAGATCTGGTTCGGTAAACATCAATGAAGGTTTTGCCGCCGCTTATGGCTCGGTTGCATCTCCAATGGGTGGCATGGGTCAATCAGGACTCGGGCGCAGGCATGGAATTGAAGGCCTCCTGAGATTCACCCAGCCACAAACTATCGCCCAGCAACGATGGGTATCAATAGGTCCAAAATTTGGATTTACCGAAGAGCGATGGACAAAACTCCTAAGTAAATCTCTACTCATTTTGAAACGATTAAGAATTCGCTAGTAAGTGAAAGAGTAAAGAGGCGCTAATTATTCAAAGGTTGCCAACCAATAGGCTAAGTATGTGACTGACGCCCGCCCGGTACTTGTAGTTGATTTTGGTGCGCAGTACGCCCAATTAATTGCGCGTCGAGTTCGCGAAGCTCGGATCTATTCCGAAGTAGTTCCCAGCACGATGTCCGCTAAAGAAATGTTGGCAAAAAATCCATTAGCGATAATTCTGTCCGGTGGACCTTCGAGCGTTTATGCCGAAGGCGCACCACAAGTCGAAACTGCGCTATTTGAAGCAAACCTTCCAGTATTTGGAATTTGTTATGGCTTTCAAGCTATGGCAGCCACACTCGGTGGCACTGTTGCCCAAACCGGTCTATCTGAATTCGGTGCCACGGAGTTAAAAACTACTTCTGGAAGTTGTTTGTTTGACGGGTTACCTGATGTTCAAAATGTTTGGATGAGTCATGGTGACTCAGTTCAAGAAGCACCAGCTGGGTTTACTGTAACTGCATCCAGCGCCGGAGCAGCTGTTGCTGCGTTCGAAGATTTATCTCGCAGCTTGGCTGGCGTGCAATTCCATCCTGAAGTTATGCATTCCGAACACGGTCAAAAAGTTCTAGAACATTTCTTGTATGACATAGCCAAGATCAAACCCACTTGGACACCAGCAAGTATCGTTGACGAACAAGTTGCCAGAATCAAAGCGCAAATTGGTGACTCTAAAGTTATTTGTGGACTTTCTGGCGGCGTGGATTCTGCGGTTGCCGCTGCGTTAGTTCACAAGGCAGTTGGCGATAACTTAACTTGTGTCTTCGTTGATCACGGTTTGTTACGTGCTGGAGAACGTGAACAAGTTGAACGCGATTATGTTGCAGCCACTGGCATCAGATTAGTTGTCATCGATGCGGCAGATCGTTTTCTAAGTGAACTAGCTGATGTTACCGATCCAGAAACTAAGCGAAAGATTATTGGACGTATCTTCATTCGAGTATTTGAAGACGCACAGAAGCAATTAATTGCTGAAGCAGGTGAATCTGGAGCCACGATCGATTTCTTGGTTCAAGGAACCCTATATCCAGATGTTGTTGAAAGTGGTGGCGGAACAGGTGCTGCAACCATCAAGAGTCACCATAATGTTGGTGGTTTGCCTGATGACATCGAATTTCAGCTTTGTGAGCCACTTCGGGAACTGTTTAAAGATGAAGTGCGCGCAGTTGGCCGAGAATTAGGGTTGCCAGAAGCAATGGTTATGCGCCACCCATTCCCAGGACCAGGCCTTGGAATTCGAATCGTGGGCGCAGTTAGTAAAGAGCGTCTAGATATTCTGCGAGCAGCGGATGCCATTGTCCGGGAAGAAACCACAATTGCTGGACTGGATTCTGCAATCTGGCAATTCCCCGTTGTGTTGTTAGCGGATGTTCGCAGCGTTGGCGTGCAAGGCGATGGCAGGACTTATGGCCATCCAATTGTCTTGCGTCCAGTATCGAGTGAAGATGCCATGACAGCTGATTGGACCCGATTGCCTTATGAAGTCTTGGCAAAAATTTCTAATCGGATAACTAACGAAGTTCGCGAAGTAAACCGCGTAGTGTTGGA
>CAIYGJ010000135.1 GCA_903925705.1 uncultured Actinomycetes bacterium
TAAACACTCGTGCGACTGTATTTTGGTGAAGTTGTAAAGCCAACTTGGTTGTTGATTACCAAGTGAATGGTTCCACCGACTCGGTAGCCCTGCAGTTGACTCATTTGAAGAGTTTCTGCCACCACACCTTGACCAGCAAAGGCCGCATCACCGTGCATAAGTAATGGCAACACCGAATACTTGTCTTTGCTGCCACCTTCGGTTTGAGCAATGATGTCTTGCTTTGCGCGAACAATTCCTTCAAGTACTGGATTAACTGCTTCTAAGTGGGATGGGTTGGCTGCAAGGTATACCTTTACTTGTTCGCCATCTTCAGATTTGTAAGTGCCCTTAGTTCCCAGGTGATACTTAACGTCACCGGAACCTTGTACGGATTCTTCGCCGTAGTTGCCTTCGAATTCATTGAAAATTCGACCGTAACCTTTGCCAGCAATGTTGGCAAGGACGTTTAACCGCCCACGGTGAGGCATTCCAATGCAGACTTCATCCAGTTGATCTTTTGCTGCTTCAATCAAAATCTGGTCTACGAATGGAATTGCACTTTCGCCGCCTTCGAGGCTGAAGCGCTTTTGACCAACATATTTAGTTTGCAAGAAACTTTCAAAAGCTTCGGCTTCATTGAGTTTGCGCAGAATACGCAACTGTTCATCGCGATCGACTTTATCTTGCTTGCGTTCCAGGCGATCTTGAATCCATTTACGTTGCTCTGGATCTTGTAAGTGCATATATTCAATACCGATTGTTCGGCAATATGCATCACGAAGGGTTCCCAAAATGTCTCGCAGCATGGCAAAGGGTTGTCCACCAAAGCCGCCAGTTGCAAACTCTCGATCCAAATCCCAAAGTGTCATTGCATGATTAGCAATGTCTAGATCTGGGTGAGATCTTTGATGGTATTCAAGTGGATCAATATCGGCTAACAGATGTCCACGAACACGGAAAGCATGAATCATCTCTTGGACTCGTGCGGTTTTATCTAGGTCGGCATCATGAGAAGTAGCAAGATCTTGTGCCCAACGAATTGGTTCATAAGGAATCTGCAGCGCTCGGAAAATGTCATCGTAAAAGCCATCAGTGCCGAGAAGCAATTGGTGAATCCGGCGTAGGAAGTCTCCGGATTGCGCGCCTTGAATTACTCGGTGATCGTAAGTGCTGGTGAAAGTCATGATCTTGCTAACAGCGTTCTTGGCTAATGCATCATCTGATGCACCTTGCCATTCCGCCGGATAATCCATTGCTCCAACGCCAATGATTACGCCTTGTCCAGGCATCAATCGTGGTACTGAGTGAACTGTTCCAATCGTTCCTGGGTTTGTCAGGCTGGCAGTAGTTCCTTGGAAATCTTCGACGGCTAGTTTTCCGGAACGGGCCTTGCGGATAACCTCTTCGTATCCAGCCCAGAAAGCTGCGAAGTCCATAGCGTCTGCAGATTTAATGCAGGGAACAAGTAACTGTCGAGACCCATCTTCTTTTGCGAGGTCAATTGCCAGCCCAAGACCAACTTGTTGGTGACGAGCAATTGCAGGTTTACCGTCAACAGTTGTGTAAGAAACGTTCATGTCTGGCATCTCACGCATTGCGCGAACGATTGCAAAGCCAATGATGTGCGTGAAGCTAACTTTGCCACCGCGGCCACGAGCTAAGTGATTATTTATAACGATTCGATTGTCGACCATTAACTTGGCAGGAACGGCGCGTACTGATGTAGCGGTAGGAATTTCTAAACTTGCTTCCATGTTGGTAACAACCCGAGCTGAAGTACCTTTTAGTTTCTCAACTACATCGTCAGCAAGTGAGGCAGGTGCCGGTTTTGCATCCGGTGCAGCGGACGAATTCGCTTGTGTAGGAGTTTGCGAAACTGCTGAAGTTGCCGATGCTGGTGTAGTTGCAGGTTGCGAAACTTGTGCTGGCGTTACAGATGCAGCAGATTTAGTTGCGGATGCGTGCGGGGAATACTCGCTCGGTGAGTAACCGGCAAAAAAGTCCCACCAGGCTGGGTCAACAGATTGTTTATCTTCGAGGAACTGTTGATACAACTCGTCGACGAGCCAATCATTGGCTCCAAAGGGACTGTTTACTGGTCCAGACACGGCTTGGGGCCTTCCTTCTTGAACTATAGGTTTTTGGGCTATAGGTCTTGATCTATAAGGAAAGCGTATCGCCCACCTGGTGAAGCCTTCAACGTGCATAAGCCTGCGCACTAAGGCAGGCTTGAGATGTGAATTCGATTCCCAAACCCGATATAACCGTGCCCGAACTTGCTGAAAAGGTCGTGGTCATTACCGGTGGGTCTCGTGGGATTGGATTTGCTGCAGCTAAAGAACTTGGGGCACTTGGCGCCACTGTGGTCCTGATCGGTCGAAATCCTGAAAATCTCAGTTCTGCGGTTTCGAGCCTTGTTGGGCTTGGAATTGATGCTGACAGTATCTGTGTTGATGTGTCCGATAGCGCGAGCGTGTCCGAAAAAATAGGACAGCACTCGCTCGCGCCACAAGCTGACATATTGATTAATTCAGCTGGCGTCATGAGCGAAAAGATGGCCAAGACTCTGCGTACTTCCAGTCAAGAGTGGCATCGCGTTATGGGAATTAATTTGGATGGAACTTTTAATCTCATTTCTGCAATTGGACCACAAATGGCCGGGCGCAAATCGGGTCGCATTATTAATGTGTCCGCATGCCTTGGAAGATTTAGTGGACCTGGCTTAGCAGGCGGATTAGCTCCGTACCGAATTTCAAAAACTGCGGTTAACGCCTTAACTAAAAACTTGGCTGCAGAACTGGGCAATGGCAGTCGCGGAGTTTTAGTTGATGCAATGTGTCCTAATCACACGCGCACTGACATGGGGGGCCAAGATGCACCTCGAAGTGCCGAGGAAGCCGCGGACACAATTGTTTGGCTAGCAACTAGAGAACACAATTCTGAGACATTAACTGGATTACTTTGGGAAGATCGTAAAGTCGTACCTTGGTAATCGCGACTATTGTCCCGTTATCTGAATGTGTGCTGATCTCTTAACATCATGTAACTCAAAGTAATCGCGCTCTCGTGTTTTCCAAATCAACATTTCGTTTCGAACTGCTTCGCCATCACGTTTAACTACTCGATCTAGAAGCAGACTTTCATCTGCTTCAACCCAAATTGCTTGTGATACAAAGTTGCGTAAAGCAGTATGTCCGGAACCTACGCCTTCGATAATGACAATCGGCGTCAGCGGTAATTCAAACCAAGTGGTGTACTGACCTTGATGCCAGTCGTATTTTAAATGTTTTGGATTAAGACCATTTCTAATCGGCGTTAAAATCCAGGCATCGATGCGATCAAATAGCTTCTGCTCTAAAGCGCCATCCCAGCCTTCGTAAAGTTCGTCAAGATGAACTATGCTCATCGCTCCCTGCGTTGCAGTAAAACTATTAGCTAGTTCAGTTGCCAAAGTAGTTTTTCCAGATCCAGCTGGGCCATCTATTGTGACAATCTTGGTATCACCACAAAGGGCAAAACTATTTTCAATTGCCAAAGCAATCTGGGATAAATCAAAATATGTCATTTCGTGATTAGCATTCAGGTCTGTATAACTTTTGCCAATTAATCCAGCCCCGCAATGCGATCGCTGAAAAAGCCACGTAAAGCAATGCTGTGAATTTCAAGTCTTGTGACCAATAGAGAGCTACATAGGCAAGATCTACGACAAGCCAAACAATCCAATTTTCCCGAAACTGCAAAACCATGATTACTTGGGCGATAACGCTAAAAACTAATCCAAATGCATCTGGAAGTGCGGCTGCTGCACCGAGGCTAATCAAGAACGGCGTAATAGCCAGCCAAGTAATGGTTCCTGCACCCAATATGACTGCGCGTAAGGTCCAAGATAGATTGCGAGAGATTGCACCGGTTGGTCCCCAGCCGAACCAACCCCAAATTGCTGCTGCGATAAATACGACTTGCACGGCTGCGCTGGCGTACAAGTCGTAATTCAAGAACAGCCAGCCATAAAGTGCACTGCTTAATCCCCACCACGGCCACATAATCTGTTTTCCGGTTGTGCCTAGCCAGACGCCGATAGCTGAAGCGAGAACTGCTAACAGCTCAAGAAGCGTTACTTGGTAGCCCAGAACAGTAAATAGAACGGTGGCAACAAAGTCGTTAATCGTCGAAAACATGATTGCATTCCTCCTGCAGTCCGCATTACCGGACTGGTTTAACGGTCGGTGTGGTGATCAAAGATCGGACACCCTCTCAGCCCACCTTGTTGTGGACTCCCGTGTGTTGCTGTCTTAACTGTATGTCATGTCTGCCAGCAATGTTGATGAAGTGTCAGGTCTGCTCCATATTTGGGCCAGTGTCTCACACTGATAAAGTCACTCAGGCAGGTAGTTTTGCCCGCGTAGCTCAGTGGATAGAGCGTCTGCCTCCGGAGCAGA
>CAIYGJ010000136.1 GCA_903925705.1 uncultured Actinomycetes bacterium
GTTGAACACGACGCTCTGCGCCTGTCTGATGAGAAACTTCGCTCTCATTAAAGCCATCTGGATTTTTCACCTCTAATGCCTCGGGAGCATCTAAAGCGGCATCAAATTCACCAGAAACGACTGAGGCAAATAAAGCTTCAATCTCAGCAGGATTGGGGGCTAGCTTGGCGGAATGATTACCGCCACCCTCTCTTGGGGCATGAGGAGCATCACCTTCACGACGAGGCCGATCCTTATTAAAAGGGCGCTTCTTATTAAATGGATGCTTCCCGGTTCCGGCCCGACGTGGATGCCGCGGCCCACGCTCTCCACTCTCGCGACCTTCTGCTTTATTGCCGCCCTCATTGGATGGCGCCGCGTCAGCGCTTGATGGAACTGCCGATGAATTTACTACCGGGGATGAATCGTTTTCGTTAGAGCTTGTCATTAATTATTGTTTTGTTTCGTCTGATGGTTCTTCAGACTCAGGAGTAACTTCTTCTACTACTTCATTGATGATCACAGTTTCTACTGTGGCATCTGGATCAAATTCGATAATGGCTTGGCCTAATTGCTCTGCCGCTGCCATTGGCGCTGCATCTTCCAGCATTGGCAAGCTTTGCAAGTTTGTCAAACTGAGGTCATCTAAAAATTGCTTGGTAGTGGCATATAAACCGGGACGACCGATCGTCTCTTTATGACCAATCATCTCTACCCAACCACGATCCTCTAATTGCTTCATCACATTGGTGCTCACAGCAACACCACGAATTTCTTCAATCTCGCCACGCGTAACCGGCTGACGATAAGCAATAATGGCTAAGGTCTCCATCACTGCACGAGAATACTTTGGCGGCTTCTCTGGGGTGAGGCGATCCAAATACTCGCGCATTGATAAACGACTCTGAAAACGCCAGCCAGTCGCAATGTGCACCAACTCCATTCCTTTGTCATCCCAGGCACCCTGAAGCTCAGTTAAGGCTTCATTAATATCTGCAGTAGTGATGTCTTCTACAAATAAGCGAGACAAATCAGCAACGCTGAGTGGTTCCTGTGCGCACAGGAGGGCTGTTTCAATAACGCGCTTGTTGTGATCGTCCATAAAAATTGGGCTATCAGGAGTGTCCTGATGAGGCTTTAAAAAATGTATTTCAGTAATGGGTTTGGGGTGTTCTCTAGCTACTACGAACAATCCATCTCTTAGATTCTAGTTGGGGATTGGTTCGCGCCGAAACGAAGTCCTTTTCGTTCACCGTGCACCTATTATAAGGTAGGCTCAATACAATAGCCATATGCACAAAATTTCATCAAAACCCCAGATTCAGTCATTTGTGGCGCCGAACTCCCCAGAACGGCGTCGCCTCCTAGGGCTGGGTGTCGGCATCGGGACCCTACTTGGGGCGGCAGGCCTCTCCTCATGCAGCTTCATGGGAAGCAAAAAACCAGTTATTGGCTTGGCACTCGGTGCCGGAGCAGCCAGAGGTTTTGCCCATATAGGCGTGATTAAGGCACTAGAAGCTCAAGGCATTCGCCCTGACATCGTTGTTGGCAGTAGCGCGGGCAGCGTGATTGCTGCCCTACTTGCCTCTGGTGCCACGGGCAATGATCTCAATCGCCTTGCCCTCAATCTGGATGAAGCCACGATTGCTGACTGGGGCCTCCCATTTGTTGGGCGCTTTGGAGGCCTCATTAAAGGAGATGCCCTGCAAAACATGGTGAACCGAGAAGTCCAAAATAAGACTATTGAGCAAATGCGTATCCCCTTGGGAATTGTGGCAACTGAATTGCAATCAGGCAAAGGTGTCTTATTTAGAACCGGCAATACTGGTCAGGCCGTGCGTGCATCGTGTAGCGTGCCGGGTGTTTTCCAGCCCACAGTGATTGGCAATAAAGAATATGTTGATGGCGGATTGGTAGCACCAGTACCGGTGAGTTATGCAAAACAAATGGGGGCAACCATCGTGATTGCAGTCAATATTTCTTCGGAGCCAGCCCATCAAGATGCCAGCGGTACCTTTGGAATTCTTCAACACACCATTGCAATTATGCAAAGCAGCATTAATCAGTTTGAACTTAAAAGCGCTGATATCGTGATTACTCCTCAACTCAAGCAAATGAGTAGCGGTGACTTTCGATCGAGAAATGCAGCAATCCTTGCCGGAGAATCTGCAGCACAGGAAAAAATGGCTTTAATTAAGGAAAAGCTAAAGGGCTAAACCCCCTTTAACCCGATGCCCTTTTCATAGGCATGGTATATTTCCATTTATCTAATTGTAGTTACAATTAGATAAATGGAAATTACTTATGATCGATCAAAAAACCTATACAACATCAATAACCGCCATCTCTCCTTTGAGGAGGTGGTTAATTTTGATTTTGAAACTGCTAATTACACCGTCGACAAAAGAAAAGATTATGGGGAGATCCGTCGATGCGCAATTGGGTATCTTGGAAATAGGTTGTATGCCTTGGTTTTTACGGAAACAAAAAATGGTATTCGGGTAATTAGTTTTAGAAAAGCCAATAAACGAGAGGCAACAAATTATGACCAAAAAAGTTAAGAAGGATCTGGAAGATTTTGAATGGACGGCAGCTGAATTAAAGGCTTCGAAGAAAATAAACTCCCTTCCAAAGTCTTTGCAGCAAAAAATAGCCTCGCGTAAGACTAGAGGGGCACAAGTAGCCCCAACCAAAATTTCAACCACGATTCGCCTGTCCAGCGAGGTAGTTCAATCGTTTAAAGCGACTGGAGCAGGATGGCAATCAAAGATTGATTTCGCTCTAAAACAGTGGCTTGAAGAGCACACGCTTGTATAAGCGGATAGGACTATAGACTGCGTGACTTACGCTTGAGTTTTTTGACTTCATTGAGAAGTTCTTGACGCTCTAAGTCATTCAGACTGTCGCTGCCATCTAAGCGGCGTGCGCCATCAAAACGCTTATCCCAATACAAACTTCCAAGATCATCGACGCGAACAGTGGTGCCCTTGGATGGAGAGTGGATAAATTTATTATCGCCAACGTAAATACCAACGTGGGAAAAAGTTAAACGCATCGTATTAAAAAATACGAGATCACCTGGTTGCAACTCATCACGATTAATAGGCTTACCAACACGGCTCATCTGTGTTGATTTACGCGGTAGCAAAAATCCAAGCTTGTCTTTGAA
>CAIYGJ010000137.1 GCA_903925705.1 uncultured Actinomycetes bacterium
CGAAGAGGACTACACCCCGGGTCCTGACATCATTGCTTACCGCCATTCTGTGGGTTGGTATCCAGCTCCAATAGGCGCACCGAACTTGCACGACTTCATCGCCTCTCGAAAAAAGGAGGGCGAACACGGTCAGAAGTTCCGTTACATGTCACCAACTACCGATCTGGTTGGTTGGGTGATTGAGGCTGCCAGTGGGATGCCTTATGCAGAAGCGCTTTCTAAATATATTTGGAGCAAGATCGGAACTGAAGCTCCAGCCCACATCACAGTAGATCGACAAGGTTCTCCCCGAGCCGCTGGTGGGCTTTCCACAATCCCGCGAGACTTAGTTCGCTTTGGCATGATGATTCGTGACGGTGGCATGGGTGCAATTGATCCAGAATTTTTGCGGGACGTTTATGAAAACGGCAGTGCTGAACAATGGGCAACTGGTGACTTTAAGGACTTCTTTGAAAAGGGTGTGTACCGTTCGTTCTGTTACAGGCCCGGTATTGATCCTGATGTGATCATGGGTATTGGAATTCACGGTCAGATGCTTTACGTTGATCGACCACGTGGAGTTGTTGTCGCTAAACAATCATCGTGGCCAAATCCAGATTCGGAAGAAATGCATCTGGATGCCCACAACGCCTGTCGGGCAATTGCCCACGCACTTGGCTAACCGCAGGTAATTACGCCTGTAATTCCCAGTACTTACCGCTAGCAATTACGCCTGTAATTCCCAGTGCGTCACCTCTGGTGGGTTTGCAAAAAATGGTCCGATTAATCCACGCCACTGTGTAAACAAATCTGACTCACGGAAACCAACCATGTGGTCCTCGACAGTGTCCCAACCAATTGCGATTAAGTAAGTTGATAGCTTTTCGACACCTCGGTGCACGTGAATAACTTGAAATCCCTTGGCTTGCGAAACAACTGCCTTGGCTTGTTCCATTGCCGATTCAAATTCCAGCTCTTTGCCTGGCACGATTTCCATGAATGCAGTTTCCATAATCATGGTTGTCAGATTACCTTTTAGCTCGCTTCTCATCCCACACGGGTTCGTCAGATTCGCGCACAGTGGAATCACTGCCAAAAATTACGAATCGATCCATCGTTCTGGAGAACCAACGATCATGGGTAACGGCAAGCACGGTTCCTTCAAAGGCATCTAGTGCGCGCTCAAGTGCTTCGGCAGACTCAAGATCCAAGTTGTCAGTTGGCTCATCGAGCAAAAGCAAGGTTGCGCCAGAGAGTTCGAGTAGCAGAATCTGGAATCTGGCTTGCTGACCACCGGAAAGTGATTCAAACTTTTGTTCACTTGCTCCGGCCAGGCCATAACGATCAAGGGCACGAGCAGACTGCTCTTGTTGCATACCGTTTCGATGCTCATCGCCACGGTGCAAAATTTCGATCAACGTTTTACCAATAAGTTCTGGGTGGTGGTGAGTTTGGGCAAACCAACCTGGTCTGATGCGGGCACCAAGTTTTGCAATGCCAGTGTGGGCAACTGGGTCAATCGTGACATCACTGATTGGCAGGTGCTCTAATTCAGGTTCGGATCCACCGGCAGCAAGTAATCGTAAGAAGTGACTCTTGCCAGATCCATTAGCGCCAAGGATTCCCACGCGTTCACCAAACCAGATCTCAAGATCAAATGGTTCAACAAGTCCGGTTAGTGAAAGTTGCTCACAAACTACAGCGCGTTTTCCAGTGCGACCGCCCTTAAGGCGCATCTTTACATTCTGTTCAATTGGAATTTCTTGTGGTGGACCAATCTCTTCAAATTTCTTTAATCGAGTTTGCGCTGCTTGGTAACGCGATGCCAGTCCATCATTGAATTTAGCTTTCACTTTAAGCATCTGTACTAGATCTTTAATTTTTTGGTGTTCTTCATCCCAGCGACGTCTGAGTTCTTCTAGGCGAGCGAAGCGATCTTTACGCGCTTGACCATGAGAGGCAAATCCCCCGCCGTGAATCCAAACTGAATTTCCAGCATGACCCAACTCAAGAGTCACAATTTGTTTTGCAGTGTTGGCCAACAATTCACGATCGTGACTGACGTAAAGAACGGTTTTCTTAGTTTCGTTTAACTGGTCTTCTAGCCACTTTTTGCCCGGAACATCAAGGTAGTTATCCGGTTCATCAAGTAGCAAAACTTCTTCTGGGCCTCTAAGTAATGCCTCGAGGACTAAACGCTTTTGTTCACCACCCGAGAGACTGCCGGCTGATCGATATTGCGCTTGATCAAATGGCAATTGGATAGCAGCCATCGTGCATACGTCCCAGAGCACTTCAATGTCGTATCCACCAACATCAGCCCAATCAGCGATCGCTTGGGCGTAAGCCATTTGATTCTTTTCGCTTTCGTCTTCGATCATTGCTAATTCAGTGGCATCTATTCGAGCAGCAGTTTGGGCAATCGCAGGTGGCGCAACGGTAAGCAATAAGTCTCGAACTGTGCCATCCGTCATGTGTCCGACAAACTGGCGCATCACGCCTAGCCCACCAGTTCGGGCAATACTTCCTTCGTGTGGTTGTTCATCGCCAGCAATCATTCGCATCAGCGTTGACTTGCCCGCACCGTTTGCCCCAATTAGTGCGACGATCGCACCTTCACCTACCCGAAACGAAACATCAAGTAACAAAATCCGACCATCGGCAAGTGAATAAGTTACGTGCTGGACATCAAGATGCCCCATCAGAATCCCTTACTTGCAATGTCTCTGCGATCCGCTTGGCATACTCACTTGCATCGGGATACTTAACGTCGACCAATGTAAGGCCCAAGGCAGGAGCCGCGAACACGTGAGCTTCCCGCTCCTTGCCAGCCAAATAATTCTCCAGCCAGGCCTTATCGAATTTGCCTTCGCCGATTGCAAGTACTGCGCCGATTAAGCCACGAACCATTGAATAGCAAAATGCGTCAGCTTCTAATTCAACTTTGATTAATCCGTCGACGGTTTCTGTCCAGTCAAACTTCATCAAAGTTCGAATGGTTGTCGCGCCTTCACGTTTTTTGCAGAATGCCGAGAAGTCGTGAAGGCCAATAAGCGATTGGCTCGCGTCATTCATGGCCTGGACATCGAGTGGTAGGTAGCTGCGGTGTGCCCGATCCCGAAGCAGTGGATTGCGTTGCCCTTGGTAAATCAAGTATTCATAACTTCGCGACAAGGCTGCAAACCGAGCATCGAAGTCCGCTGTCGTAACTTCTAATTCTTGTATTGAAATATCTTCCGGAAGAATCGCGTTAATTCTGTACGTCAGATCCTTCATGTCCATTGCATCTTTTTCGGCAATGTCGAAATGAATTACCTGGGCGGTTGCATGAACTCCGGCATCGGTTCGTCCTGCACACTGCACAATAACTCGATCGACTCGAAGAAACGTTGAAATTGCAACTTCAAGTTCGCCCTGAACTGTGCGTCGGTCTGGTTGCATTCCCCAGCCTGAAAAATCTTTACC
>CAIYGJ010000138.1 GCA_903925705.1 uncultured Actinomycetes bacterium
TACTTGGCCAACAACATCGCCAGTAAGTAATCGCGGCAGAGAATTTTCCATTATTGCTCCAGATCTAGGACTGATTCCCTTAATTTAGTGCAAACCAACGCCTGCAGTCTGGAACTGCAGGACATTAATCTGGCACACCTCTAGAGTTGCTAGTTATGCACGCGATGTCGACCCTGGAGCTCATGCAAGAGTGGGCCCGAATGTCAGTCTGGATGATGGGCCCACTTGCCCTGATCTTGGCTGCCCGCACGCGCCAGAGCTTTGGATTTGTCCTGATAAGCGTTGTAAGTTTTTTAGCGGTTTGGGTTGCATTTAGCATTCCGATTGGTCTTGCCATGTCAGCACTGCACCGATTCGATCACCGATTCACATCGGTGGCGTTGCTTGCAATTGCTGGTGCGTACCAGTTTTCACGTCAGCATGAAAGTGCTGTCTTGAATTGCATGGAGACCAGTGAAACGAATCTTTCATTTGGGCTTCGCACTGGATGGACCTGCTTTGTCGCATGTGGCCCATTAATGATTGCCGCTTTTGCGCTAATGCCTGCTACTCCTTGGCTAATGGTTGGAATCACGGTAGTTATGGTGGCCGAGTTCATATCGAGTAATCGATTATTTGTTGCCCGCTCAATTGGATTAGTTTCTGCAGTAGCGGCAGTTGGAATCATGTTTCTTGCTGGACCGATTTCGTTTGGTGATTTACCAACTACGGGACAGCACCACTAGTTCAAATCTTTAGGCAGTTGGCCGAATGTCCATATCTTCGCCAGTTGCGACATCCCCAACTTCTACCAACACAATCTGATCTGGATGTTCTGCGATATATGAGCGTGCTCCTTGATCGCCAATTGCACTTGTGATTAACTCTGGCCAAGTTGAACTTGCAAACTTCACAGGGTGCCCGCGTTTTGCATCGTAGGCTGCAACAACTATGTCTCCGGGAGTTTCAACGATTCGTGAAACCGCAAGCGAAGTAAGTCCAGGTAAATCCACCAATGAAACGACAACTTCATCAATTCCGGGTTCCGAATTCAAATGCGACAAACCAACTTGAAGTGAAGACCCCATGCCAGTTGACCAATTTTCATTCTCCAAAACAGTCGCTCCAGGAACATCGCCCACCCATGCGCCAAGCACAACGAAAACTGGATCGCAGCCTGCTTCGGCTAATACGTTTACTGCTCGATCAACGAGTCGTTCACCCTTGTGAACATATGGAGCCTTTGGGCCACCAAATCGCTTGCCTTCACCAGCAGCCAGAACTAATCCAGCCGTTGTCATCGCGGTGCGCCTGGATGAATTGTTCCGTTAGTTTGCGCCAAGTTCTTTCCAGAGCCACCCCAACGATCCTGAATCACCTCGGCCAAAATCGAAATTGCTGTTTCTTCTGGAGTGCGAGCACCTAGGTCTAGTCCGATCGGGGATTTAACTCGCTTCAAATCTTCTGGATCAACGCCTGCTTCAATCAAGCGGGCAACTCGATCATCATGAGTCTTGCGCGAGCCCATGGCACCAATGTATGCAGCTTTAGTTTTGAGCGCTTCAATGACCACTGGAACATCAAATTTAGGATCATGGGTCAAAATGCAAATGACAGTGCGCGAATCAATTTCTTGCGTTGCTAGCCAGCGATGTGGCCAGTCGTTCACAACTTCATCAGCGTCAGGGAAGCGTTTCTTTGTGGCAAACACTTCACGTGCGTCACAGACGGTCACGTGGAATCCTAGGAACTTTCCAGCTTTTGCTACTGCTGCAGCAAAATCAATTGCACCGAACACAAGCATTCGAGGCTTGGGCGCAAAAGTCGAAACGAAAATCTCTAGATCGCCCTCAAGGCGCTCGCCATCAGAACCGTAATGCAAGAAACCAGTTGTGCCAGATTCCAATAGTCCAAGCACATCAGCACCAACCGCAGAGTTAAGTCGATCACTACCAAGATCACCTGCAGTCCGATCTGGCCAAACCACTAAGTGCTTGCCCACATGCGCAGTCCCATTAACGACAGTTGCAACGGCCACAGGTTGATCAGCTTGCACGCTGGCATAAAGTTCCGGAAGTTCTGGCCAAGTCTCGGTAGAGATCTGCTCCACGAAAACTTCAAGAATTCCGCCGCAAGTTAATCCGACCGCAAATGCATCGTCGTTACTGATTCCATATTTTTCAAACTGGGGGACACCGTTGGCAATTACTTCTCCCGCCATTTCATAAACGGCGCCTTCGATGCAACCGCCACTTACTGAGCCAACTGCTTCACCTGCTGCATTAACCAACATTGATGCGCCAGCTGGTCGTGGCGCTGAACGCCAAGTGCGAACCACGGTTGCCATGGCTGTTGTATCGCCTGAGTTAAATGCGGCGATTAAGTCGTCGAGTACTTCTTTCAAGGTAATGTCCTATGTTTTGCTGCGTATTTAATCTGAGGTCAGAGCGGTAAATTGTTGGCTTTCCACAACCCTAGGGCAGATTGAGCCAGGGAACGATCTGACCTGCCTCAGCCCCACCTGGAGGAAGAACGGCATAACCATCAGCCAATACAAAACCGCGCAACATTGAAGAATCCAAGTGTTCAAGCGGTGTTGCGATGTTGGTATCCAACGAACATAAAGCTAACCTGACTTCGCGGGCCGGCCCCTTGAGTGAAGTGCTGATTTGGCAGGTTTCAAGTTCCGGTAACGCTTGACCATTTGCACCTGCAATAAATGGCACCGCCAAATTCAACAATCCGATTACTGCAGATTGCGGATTGCCTGGCAATCCAATCAAGTATCGATCACCGATCTTTGCCATTAGCTGGTGATAGCCAGGTCGAACTAAAACCGCATCAATTATGAAGACGCCACCGGCATCAACAACTGCATTATGTAAATGATCCACCGGTCCAGCTGCAGTGCCGCCGGTTGTAATGATTAAATCTGCCTTGGATTTTGAAATCGCATTAAAGTGATCTTCGATGGTGTCTGCCACAAGCTTTACTTGATTTAACTCAGCGCCAATGTATTCAATCCAAAGTGGTAACTGTGGACCAAGTGAATCTCTAACTTTTCCATTGCGCGAGGGTCCTGAACTGAGTAACTCATCGCCGAATATGAAAACATCTACAACAAGTTTTCTAAAAACAGTTAATTCGTCATGGCCACCAGCTGCAGCAACGCCAATTATGGCTGGCGTCAGCTTTGTTCCTTTTGGAATCAATACTTCGCCGGTCTTGGCTTCGTAACCGCTTGGCCTAACGTCATGGAAGTAGGGAAGTGCTCCGGCTTCATCAAGTAGTCCAGCAGCACCGTCGATCGCCATAACAAGTTCGCCGTCAATCTGACTTTCTTCATCTTTCAATGCGCCAGTTGCGCCATTTGGCATGACAGCGCCAGTTGCAATGTGAACACATTGACCAGCTGCAAGGCTTTCGACAAATTCATGACCAGCAAGTGCGTCGCCAATTCGAGTCCAAGGACCAGGGCCGCTAACTGCCCAACCATCAATTCGAGATGCAGCAAAGGGGGGCATGTCTCCCAAAGCAAGGACGTCTTGCGAAAGTACGTGGCCAGCAGATTCATGCAATGGCAAAGTTACTGAGTTTGCAGGTGTGGCACTTTGGTGTGCCAATATTCGCGCTTGCTCCCAGGTAACTTCGAATTCAGGGCCAGCGCTCATCCCTCTATTGTTCTAGATTTTCACAATGCGAGACTCATTGCACCTAAAACCCATTGAAATCGGGCTCGAACTATCGCAATCGGACAAACCCCACGATAATAAAGCCATGTCTAATGTCTCGGGGGCTTTTGTGACCACAGATCTGATTTCGGTTTCAGATCTGGCTTCCTTGGTGCGTTCAAATACAGCGGGCGCAATCGTCACTTTCTCTGGAGATGTTCGAGACAACGATCATGGCCGGGAAGTTTTGTCCCTTTCTTACGAAGCGCATCCAAGTGCGCAGGCATTGTTGGAAAAAGTTGCCAATCAAGTGGCCGCTCAATACGACGTTGTTAGTGTCGCCGTTGCGCATCGTCACGGTGATATTGCAATTGGAGAAGCAGCACTTGTCGCTGCAGTTTCCGCAAAACATCGCAAAGCCGCGTTTGACGCTTGCGAGGCCTTAGTCGATGAAGTTAAAGCACAAATTCCGATCTGGAAACATCAGGTTTTCACAGACGGTACTGATGAATGGGTAAATTGCGCATGAGTACCTTGATCGACACATTTGGTCGCGTCCACCGCGACATCCGGGTTTCATTAACGGATCGTTGTAACTTGCGCTGCACATATTGCATGCCACATGACTTTGCTGCTTGGATGCCAACGGAAGATTTGTTAACCACTGATGAGTTAATGACAATTCTTGAAGTTGGAATCGATGCAGGTATTGATGAAGTGCGCCTAACTGGTGGCGAACCTTTGCTGCGCCCAGACATTGTCGACATCGTTGCGCGAATCAACAGCCTTCCTAATCCGCCAAAACTTTCTCTAACAACAAATGGCATTCGGCTAGCTGCACTTGCTCAACCACTTAAGGACGCCGGCCTGGAACGAGTAAATGTCTCACTGGATACGTTGAGCGCCGAACGCTTCAAGTCGATGACTTATCGCGATCGTTTTGATGACGTACTCAAGGGTTTAAAAGCTGCGCGTGATGCTGACTTAACTCCAATCAAAATTAATACCGTATTGATGCCAGGTGTTAATGATGATGAAGCAGTTGGACTTCTCAAGTGGGCACTTGATGAAGGGTTCAAACTTCGCTTCATCGAACAGATGCCACTAGATGCCGGCGGCATCTGGGATCGATCAACCATGGTTACCGCTGATGATGTATTCCACTCCTTGAATCCAGTTTTCTCTTTGACTCCGGTGGAAGCCCGAGGTTCTGCACCTGCTGAAGAATTCCTGATTAATGGCGGACCAGAAACTGTTGGAATTATTGCAAGTGTTACTCGACCATTTTGTGGATCCTGCGATCGCCTTCGCCTAACTTCTGATGGTCAGTTGCGCTCCTGCCTCTTTGCAACCAGTGAAATGGATCTGCGTTTAGTGCTTCGCGAATCTGATGGAACTGATGAAGAAAAGCGTGCAGAGATTGCATCTCGTTTTGGAAAAACTGTTTTGGCGAAACTGCCAGGACATGGGATCAATGATCCAAGTTTTATTCAGCCAGCAAGGCCAATGTCGGCCATAGGCGGTTAGTTCGTGGCTGTAACCGTTAGATTTTTTGCTGCAGCACGTGCAGCTGCTGGAGTAAACGAAATCACTTTGGACTCGTCATCAGCGATGCAAATCCTGGATCAGGCAGCAGCATTACATCCAAAGCTTGGTCAAGTACTTCCACAATGCAGTTACTTACTGGATGAAGTATCTCTGCGAGATTTAAGCGCTGTAGTTTCTGATGGCTCAACACTTGATGTTTTGCCACCATTTGCGGGAGGGTGACTTGCTGAACTTACAAACTACAGATTACTTAATTGCACTGTGCCTAATGTTTGGCGCGATTCTCTACACTTCAGTGGGCCACGCTGGATCTTCGGTTTACATTGCGATCATGTCGCTGTTTGGTGTGCCAGCACAGGTTATTAAGCCGACCGCGCTTGTTTTAAACATCATCGTTTCCTCATATACAAGTTTCAAATACATTCGCGCCAAACTCTTTGATCTAAAGCTTTACCTGCCTCTGGCAGCTGGTGCCATACCTATGTCATTCATTGGTGGCTCAATCAATCTTCCGGGAGATGTTTACAAGCCAATTGTTGGATTGATCCTGTTGTTTGCAGGTATAATGTTTCTATTCCAACTAACGCCCAAGTCAACCAGTGAAGCAAAGCATCCACACGTTGCAATTTCAGTACTGACAGGTGCATCAATTGGGTTACTTTCCGGATTGACTGGAACTGGTGGCGGCATCTTCTTATCCCCACTAATCATTTTCTTTGGCTGGACATCTGTTAAAGGTGCATCGGGAACTGCCGCTCTGTTTATTCTTACCAATTCAGTTTTTGGCCTCCTGGGCCACATTTCGTCAGTTTCCAATTTGCCAGACGCCTTATGGATTTATGCAGTAGCAGTAATCATCGGAGCATTGATTGGTACCCGACTGGGAATCAAGCAGTTCTCAAATGAAGGCGTTCGTAGAGCGCTGGGCTTGGTCTTGATTATTGCGAGCATGAAACTCATCTTTAA
>CAIYGJ010000139.1 GCA_903925705.1 uncultured Actinomycetes bacterium
AAGGCCGCGGCAAGCCAAGTGCTTCATTCCAAGCAGGCAATTGCACTGCGCGAGCGCGGGCCGACTTAGATAACGTCACACCCAGCATTTCGATCACCATGCGTTGTACGTTGTTTTCTGGCTGACTCTCAGTTAAACCAAGTGAATTAACTTGCACGCCATAACGGAAGCGTCGCTTTTTCTCATCGGTCACGCCGTACCGATTCAATGTGATTTCATCCCAGAGTTGAGTGAACGCGCGCATCTTGCAAAGTTCTTCAACAAAGCGCATGCCAGCGTTCACAAAGAATGACATGCGCGCAACTACGTCAGGGAAATCCTCAGGCTTAACTTGGCCAGAATCCCGCACAGCATCCAAAACTGAAATCGCAGTTGAAAGCGCAAAGGAAAGTTCTTGGACTGGAGTAGCGCCAGCTTCTTGCAAGTGATACGAACAAATGTTGATTGGATTCCATTTCGGAGCGTTAGCAACGCTCCAAGAAATCATGTCTGAGATTAATCGCATGGATTCGGCCGGCGGGAATATGTAAGTTCCGCGCGATAAGTATTCCTTGATGATGTCATTTTGGGTTGTGCCCGCAAGTAACTTCTGGTCCACGCCTTGTTCTTCGGCGGTGATCGCATAAAGCGCCAGTAACCACATAGCTGGCGCGTTAATTGTCATCGAAGTATTCATTTGCCCCAGCGGAATTCCATCTAGCAAAGTTCGCATGTCACCTAAGTGCGCAATCGGAACACCAACGCGACCGACTTCCCCACGCGCCAGTACGGCATCTGGGTCATAACCAGTTTGAGTTGGCAGATCAAAAGCAATTGATAAACCGGTCTGGCCTTTAGTTAAGTTCTTTTTGTAAAGCGCGTTTGATTCTTTTGGCGAAGAATGACCAGCATATGTACGCATCACCCAAGGGCGATCCATATTAGTTTTGTCAGTCATCGTTACCAGGCCCTAATAATCTCAATTAATCCTGGCGGAACCGATTGATCGCATCGATGTGCTTAGCGCGAAGCTCTGGATTAGTTACACCAAGACCCGGCTTTTCAGCCAGCGCTAAAACGGCGACTTTGCCTTGATGCAAGTTGTGGTGCACTTCGTAAGCAGCCTGACCGGATTCTTCGAGGGTGAACGTCTTAGAAAGCGTTGGATGTACAAGTCCCTTAGCAATTAAGCGATTAGCTTCATAAGCTTCGCGGTAATTAGCGAAGTGGGAACCAACAATGCTCTTTAGATTCATCCATAGGTAACGGTTGTCGTATTCGTGCATGAAACCACTGGTCGAGGCGCAAGTTACGATCGTGCCACCCTTGCGGGCAACATAAACACTGGCACCAAATGTTTCCCGGCCTGGATGTTCAAACACGATATCAGCATCGTCGCCACCAGTTAGTTCGCGAATCTTGTTGCCTAGACGCTTCCATTCTTTGGGATCTTGCGTGGCATCGTCTTTCCAAAACTTGTAACCTTCAACGCTGCGATCAATAACTAATTCCGCGCCCAGCTTGCGACAGATCTCAGCTTTTTCAGGGGAAGAAACAACACAAACGGGAATTGCGCCACCATTTAAGGCGTACTGAGTTGCATAAGATCCAAGACCGCCAGTTGCGCCCCAAATCAAAACGACATCACCTTGTTTCATTCCAGCGCCATTGCGCGAAACTAATTGGCGATAAGCAGTTGAGTTAACGAGCCCAGGTGTTGCAGCTTCTTCCCAAGTTAAATGTTCTGGCTTTGGCAGCAATTGGTTAGCTTTAACGATCGCGAATTCAGCCAAGCCG
>CAIYGJ010000140.1 GCA_903925705.1 uncultured Actinomycetes bacterium
CATCTAAAACTTCATTAATCATTTCGGGGTCAAGGGCCGAAGTTGGTTCATCAAATAGCATGACTTTTGGATTCATCGCAAGCGCCCGCGCAATCGCTACGCGCTGTTGTTGCCCGCCAGAAAGTTCGGCTGGGTATTGATCGGCCTTTTCAGGAATCCCCACTCGAGTCAGCAATTGCATGCCAAGCTCGTTGGCTTCTTTCTTACCCATACCCAGAACCTTGATCGGAGCAACAGTTATGTTTTCTAGGGCTGTCATGTGGCCAAATAAATTAAAGGACTGGAAAACCATTCCAACTTCAGCGCGAATTCGACTTAACTCTTTGCCTTCAAGTGGCAAAAGTTTGCCATCTATATGCACTTCCCCGCCGCTGAGTGACTCAAGGCGATTTATGCACCGGCAAAGTGTCGACTTTCCAGACCCACTAGGGCCAACCAGCACAACCACTTCGCCTGGTGCCACATCCAAATTGATGTCAGAAAGAACTTGGTTATCGCCAAATAACTTGTCAACGTGCTTAAGCGAAACTAGTGGCTGGGTGGTTGTATCGGTCATGCGTTAAATCCCTAACCAATCTGCGAATTCTTTCGAAGGCCTGATTTCCCCAACTTGATTGCCGCCACCGGATACAGGATAGGCAAGCCAGTTATTAACCTCTGGGGTGTCATAACCCCAAGACTTTAGAACGGCAGCAAATACAGTGCCATTTGCACGCAATGCACCATCGTCAAGTTTTGATGCCATAGCGCGGCCATCTTTATGCGCTGCGCCATAAACAGCTTCGGCGCCATCTTTTGCTAACACGCCTGGCGCGCCAACCATTAAGTCAGTCACGTCGCGACCATCGCCGCCAACTAGGAATGGGTAAGCACTCATCGCATCGGCAACTCGGGCTTCGGGGGTGCCAGGGGTAGCAAGACGAATCTTTCGGTAAGCCAGGGCAAGACCATTAGTTGAAATCGCATGAATTGGAGCGCCGCAACCATCGATCGCGGTTGCTGCGATTTTCTCCTCAGCGAGATCTTCTACTGTTGCAGCGATTGCCTTTTGCAAAGGATGCTCCGGATCGCGGTAACCAACTACTGGCCAACCGTTAACAACACAAGTCGCAACCATTCCTGAATGCTTGCCTGAACAGTTGTGGTGGATGCGATCGTCCTTGCCACCTTCGATCGCCCATTGGTAAGCCGACTCTGGAGATTCCGGCATGCTCATCGTGTTATCCAGTGCGGATTCATCTAACCCAGCCGTAGCCAAAATTGCCCGAGCTGTCGCAACGTGTTCTTTTGTGCCTTCATGACTTGCGCCAACTAAAGCTAAGAGATGCGGCGGCAAATCTAAACCATTTCTAACCATCGCCACCGCTTGTAATGGTTTGTGGGAAGAGCGAGGAAATGTTTTGCGTTCAGGATTACCAAAGGTTCTAATCTTGCCGCTGGCGTCATAAAGAACTACCGAGCCACGATGGATCGACTCAAGATAACCAGAGCGAACAACTTCAATTAGGACAGGGTTAGTTTCAAACAACTTGCTAGCAGCCAAATCGTTAGCCATTTGAACTCCCCCGAATCCATTTAGTGAGCGGCAGCCACGCTGCGCTGCTCCTCAGTATGCTCCTCAGAAAGGATCCAAGTCAGGCATTTTGGGTATTTTGACCGAGTGCTTTTCCTCGGATTTACCCCGTGTTCCGTCCTCCTTCGCTAATCCTCGTTGGCCACTTCAATCAATCCGAAGTACTCGGCCAGTAACCGAACCCTGGAAGGACGCTCGCCTCTGCTCTGACCAAAGCTGCGCACATAAACGCTAACTTAGTACCTGAAATAACCCTGCTCCCAGGCAAACGGAATTCCCGGAGAAGTTCTCAGAGCAATGAACTCTCCATTTATACGGTCATAAAAGATCGCTTCACGCTTGTTAACAACTAACCCAGATTCAAACGGATGCTCGTCTATGTATTCATAGGCGTACTCGGCATACTCCTCGTCGGAGATCTCATCCACATCGCGCCAACCACTACGCATTCGAACATACGCCTCAATGGCCAGCTGATCTTCCTTGAAATCCAAGTTCACTCCTGCTTGTTGTGAATAAGGCTAAGGGGTTTAAACCAATTTGGGAAGACCCAGTTTTGTTAAGGTTCCACGTCCGTCAAAGTACGCTTCATGCTGTTGATTGAATCCTCATCACTGCCTTGTTCGATTAGCAACTCAATGTCATCGCAA
>CAIYGJ010000141.1 GCA_903925705.1 uncultured Actinomycetes bacterium
AAAAATGGGCACACTTCTAGATTAGAAATCTATTGATGATTAAAAATGCCAGATTGGCGAAGTTGTCAACTTACTAGCGCAAGTTTACTGGCAACTAAGCCTTAAAAGCAAAGCCAATTCCCTACTTAGCCGCCACGGTGCTCGCCGAATACTGAGTTTGAGTGGCGTTATCCGACTTCACGTTTAGGCGAACCTGAAGGAACTTACCCTTGTCGGCCGGCTTGACCTTGTAGGTGGCTGCCGTTGCTCCCGAAATAGCCGAGCAATTCTCCGTTGCGATAGCTAAAACCTCGGTTACCTGAAACTGGCAGGAATACCACTGGTAACTGTATAGCCACTTTTGCCCTACCGAATCGGCGTCAATCATTGGAAGTTTGGTTGTCAAAGCTTTTCCAACCTTGGAAGTTCCAGTAACCGACACATCAGTGGTCAGAGTTGGGGCATCAGATCGGATCCGCACAAAACCGCTGATTGTGCTCATCAAGAATGATGAAACATAGACATCTCCATCTTGGGAAAAGCCAACATTGTAGGTAGCTATTTCGTTACCTAATAGAACATCGGAGCGATTTCCCCTGAAGAACTGGCTCAGGTAAAGTGCGTCGTCCGGTTGCGTCGGGCCCCGTTGGAACCAAACGATAGACAAGTGCCCAAGGTCGTCCATCGACGCTTTTTGAATAGTTTGTGTGACGCCAGAAGGAGTGGCCAGGGCTTGGTTCACGAACTGCGAGGTTGCCTTCCCGTTGCGGAACAAAATGTATCGAGCATCTCCTTCGTTCCAATCAGTGCTAAGAGCTGTGAACGCAATCGCACTTTGACCCGCACGATATTCCGTGGTCGAGATATTGTCGAGGAAGGCTGTGCTCGGTAACGTGAGAATTTGCTGAGCCGAAGCGAACCTATTAGTTCTCGTGTCAAACGACTGCATTGAAACTATCGTCTCGCTAGGGTTCACAGGTCGATCTGAGTAGACCACAGCGTATTTGGTTGGTGAGATCTGAATTAAATCCGTAAGCCCTAGACCCTGGCTAGCGTAGCGTTCCTGAGGCGCCGTCCAGGTTTTTGCGGTCAACCCAGTTGAGAAAGATGACATCAGATGGGCGCCTAAACCATAATTGTTTACCCATGAGGCAACGAATCCCTTATCGGTAGCCAATAGGTCTAGATCGTAAGGCTCGTAGTTGGACGTGTTGATAACCGCTGGATTAATCCACGACTTCCCTGAAAGTTTGGTGGAGAACAACAGCTGCCTGGTGGCATCGCTCTTGAGTATTGAAAACGCTATTGCGATCTGGCCTGCTGAAGTGTGCGACAGCGACACGTGGTCGATACCGCACAGATCGAATGGCTGTGCACAGTTGTCGGTTGCTTGATACGGTATCGAATAAATCTCAATCGGCGCAGTCCAAACAAGTCCGTCTTGCGAGGTAACGTGCATGAGTTTGCTGGTACGGCTTACCTGACCCATGTCTTTCCGAGTGAACACGAGGTGGATGGTTCCTCGCTTATCTACCCAAGTTGTCTCTGATGGACTGAAAGAGTAATAAATGTCCGGGCTTTCGCCTCTCACCACATCAACCGGAGCGGTGAGGACACCTTCGGGACTGAGAGTGTAAGAGCGAATGTATTTAAGGTCATTACTGCTACCCATGTAGGCGAAAACCATGTTGCTTGACAAAGTTTTGCCTAGTGCACCAATTTCCCAACGCGAGTCAGCGCTGGTAAGAGTGCCAACTGCCGTGGTTGAATCAGGCCAAGCCTGCGCGGGGCTAGTTTGAGCTAATCCAACGAGTGCGAGTGCGAACACGGTTAGAACTGAAATTAGTTTGCGAAGCATGATGCTTCCTTCCCCTGTAGGTGTTATCGCAAGATTACGCCTATTCGCTAGCGCGAACATATGGTTTTGCCATGATTTCATTCACTGTCAAGTTTGAGGTTTCAAAGGCTCGGCATGTCTTGGCGGAGCCGACTCAGAGATGACCGGAGGCTCTCCCTACTTGACTGGGCCCAAACTTGGCAAAATGGCTGTTCCGGTGCCAGAGAAGTTAGTAGCAACAATTTTTGCCGTGATGTACTTACCTTTATCCGTTGTCGCCAATCTGTAAGTTAATCCGCTTGAG
>CAIYGJ010000142.1 GCA_903925705.1 uncultured Actinomycetes bacterium
CAGGGTCCGTTCGAATGATAGTTCCAATTGGAATGTCCTCTGAATACTCTTCAATCACTGCAACACCAAGTCCCAGCGGAGCCACAATTGCAGCTGCTTCATCTATCGTCAGCGCAGAGACTGGTGGGACAACTTCGTAACTGCCTACGAATTGATACCAAGCGCCGCTGCCAATAAGCAGGGCAAGGATTAAAAGGATTGGAGTCAGTTTTCGCTTTAATGAAGACCTTGGGACGGCAGATTTGATTTCACTTTCGATACTAGCAACAGGCTTTGGCGGCGGCGTGGATCCAGTTGTTCGAAAGACGTCACGCTCCGGGGTTGGCACAACTGCCGTGGCCTTTAGTGATAGTGCAGTTGTCAATGCTTCAGCGCGAGGCACAGCCGAAAGTGCTCTAATTACTGCATTTCGAAACTCGTGTGCACTTTGAATCCGCTCGCTTGTAGATTTTCGCGTGGCTGCAAGCACCAGATGATCCACTGCAGGCGGCACATCAGGTTGAATGGCACTTGGCGCAGAAACGTTGCTGTTTACATGTTGGTATGCAACCTCAAGCGGTGATGCACCAGTAAATGGAACTAAGCCAGTAACCATTTCATATAACAAAATGCCACATGAATAGACGTCTGACCTTTGATCCACCGCAAGTTGCTGCACCTGTTCAGGGGACAAGTAAGCCATAGTTCCAAGCAGGATCGCACCGGTGGAATCACTTACCGGAGTATCGCTAATTACTCGAGCTAAACCAAAATCAGTCACCTTGATATGACCATCGTTAGTGATTAAAACATTTTCCGGCTTTATGTCTCTATGTACGAATCCTGCGTCGTGTGCCGAACTTAGACCGGCCAGAACTGAACTAATAATTTCCAATGCATGAGCACTGGTAAATGGGCCGGACTGGGCCATGATTTCCCGAATAGTTCGTCCTTGCACGAACTCCATGACTAGAAATGGAAAACCCGAACTGATTCCTTGGTCGTGAACTGCCACTACATTTGGATGTGTAAGCGCCGCAGTTGCTCGCGCTTCTTGCGTAAATCGCTCCACAAAATCTGGATCGTTCACCAGTACGCCACCGAGAACTTTAAGTGCCACAGTTCGACCTAGACGAAGGTCTGTTCCGCGATAGACGGTAGCCATGCCGCCTCGGGCAATTAACTCATCAACACGGTAGCGATCTTCCAAAACTTTCCCAAGTAACGGGTCTAAGTTTGGCGAATTACTCACTGCTTCATTCTAGATGCAGACGCAAAAACTCGTCCCTGCGCCACGACAGGGTAGATTTGGATTAATCGAAAGTGAGTTCAATGTCTAAGTTCGCATATCTGAGCGTTCTTCTGGCCTGCCTTCTTGGAACCGCATGGCTTGAATTCTTTTTGCGAACTAGGGTTTACCGACGGACACTTCGCTTGATACTTACCGTACTACCAGTCGTGCTGGTGTTCTCAATCTGGGACGCATATGCGATCGCACAAGGACACTGGACATTTGATTCGCGTTTTGTAACTGGGGTCACGACGGTTGCAAATATTCCGCTTGATGAAATCCTGTTCTTTATTGTGATCCCGATTTGCTCGATTTTGTCCTTCGAGGCAGTGCGAAGTGCCCGAAATTGGGAAGCCGGGGACGAGGATCAGAAATGACGTATACCCAGCTAACAATTTTCGGAGTGCTGATCGTGGTGGCATTGGACTTGTATGTTTTTAAAACAAAGATTTTGCGACGCAGAGTTTTTTGGGCTTCTTACTCGATCGTAATTTTCTTCCAATTAGTCACTAATGGAATCCTGACTGGCTTTGGCATCGTGGAGTACAACGGAGAAGCAATTATTGGATCAAGCACTCCGAAAGATTCGCCACCAAACTTTATTGGTGATGGCAGATTGATCTACGCCCCAATAGAAGACCTACTTTTTGGCTTTTGCTTGGTTGTGTTGACTTTGATCATTTGGGTTTGGCTTGGACGA
>CAIYGJ010000143.1 GCA_903925705.1 uncultured Actinomycetes bacterium
CACACGGACCGCAGGTTCAAAATGGGGCCCTGAGTTATGCAATCGATCAGTGGTTTGCCGATCAAGGTTTTGTTGTCATCATTGCCGACAATCGCGGAACAGGTGGCCGTGGGCCAGCTTGGGATCACGCGATTTACCAAGACTTTGTAGCGCCGGTAATTGATGACCAAGTCAATGCGGTTGTTGACGTTGCAAAGCATTTCCCCGATGACGTCGATTCCAGCCGCGTGTGCATAACCGGCTGGTCATTTGGTGGTTACTTATCCGCGCTGGCTGTAATGAAGCGGCCAGATGTCTTTCACGCTGCAGTTGCAGGCGCCCCAGTAACTGAATGGCTTTGGTATGACACCGCTTACACCGAGCGATATCTTGGCCATCCCGAGAAGTTTCCTGAAATTTATGAAGACCACTCGTTAATGCCTATGGCAAATCAGCTGGAGCGGCCGTTAATGCTGGTTCATGGACTCGCTGATGACAATGTCGTCGCAGCCCATTCCCTTTCTTTAAGTGGCGCACTCTTGGCAAATAAAAAACCACACACTGTGCTGCCGCTTTCCGGCGTAACTCACATGACTCCGCAAGAAATCATTTCGGAGAATTTGATGTTGCTAACGGTTGAGTACTTAAAAGAACAACTTGGAGTGGAATAACTTCAGACGAGAATGCTGGGATTAACTTATGAAGTCAGTTCCGGAAGCCGATGGAGCGCTCGTTACATCCATTGGAAAGTGGCAGGCAACTTTGTGACCTGTTGCTAGCTCGCGAAGTTCTGGAACTTCCGATTCACAGCGAGCCTGCGCCTTAAAGCAACGAGTTCTAAAAACGCAGCCACTTGGTGGGTTACTTGGACTTGGCAAATCGCCAGACAAGATGATTCGCTCGCGGGAGCGCTCAAGGTCTGGGTCTGCAATCGGTACGGCTGAAAGCAATGCGTGTGTGTAAGGGTGCAACGGCTTTTGATACAAGACTTCTTGCGGAGCCTGTTCCATAATTTTACCAAGGTACATAACTGCAACTCGATCAGAAATGTGTCGAACAACTGATAAATCGTGGGCGATAAAGATATAGGCAAGGCCAAATTCTTGCTGAATGTCATCCAGCAAATTGAGAACTTGGGCTTGAATCGACACGTCAAGTGCCGAGACCGGCTCATCACAAACAATTAACTTTGGCTTTAGTGCAATAGCTCGGGCAATTCCGATTCGTTGCCGCTGTCCACCCGAAAATTCATTTGGGTAGCGGTTGTAGTGTTCTGGATTTAATCCGACGCGATCCATGAGGCCTTGCACGGCTTTCATGATGCCGCCTTCAGGCTTCACTCCCTGAACTCTAAACGGCGCTCCGATGATGTCACCAATAGTGTGCCTTGGGTTTAGCGACGAAAATGGGTCTTGAAAAATCATCTGCATTTCGCGACGAAGTGGGACCAATTCCTTATTTTTTATCTTTGTGATGTCTTGACCGTTGAATTCGATCGATCCAGCAGTTGGTTCGATTAATCGCAGCATTGCACGGCCAGCTGTTGATTTGCCGCAACCGCTTTCGCCAACTAGGCCTAGAGTTTCGCCAGGAAAAACCTCCAGACTTAGACCGTCGACAGCCCGAACATTTCCAACAACTCGGTTGAAAAGCCCGCCGCCTTGCATTGGAAAATACTTCTGTAGCTCTTTAACTCTAAGGATTGGTTCCGTCATAGTTACACCTTGCCAATCTTTCGTTCCGACCGAATCGCAGTTCGCTGGGATTCGGTTAAATGGCAACGTGCCTCATGATCCGGCGATACTGCGAGCAAGTCAGGAAACTTGTTGGCACAGGCATCGTCGGAAACTTGATCCTTAAAAGTGCAACGGGGTGCAAACACGCAGCCCTTTGGCAGATTAAGCAAAGATGGCGGTGACCCAGGAATTGGATCCAGCTGTTCCTTCTTTGCCGAAATCTGTGGAATCGATGCAAGTAGTCCCCAGGTATATGGCATTTGCGGTGAATAAAAGATTTCCCGAACTGGTGCGTGTTCAACTGCGCTACCGCCATACATAACTAAAACTTCATCAGCTAAATCAGCGACAACACCCAAGTCATGGGTAATTAGGACAATTGCAGTGCCAAATTCTTTCTGAAGCTCTCGTAACAAATCCAAGATTTGTGCTTGCACAGTTACATCCAGAGCAGTTGTTGGTTCATCTGCAATCAATAGCTCTGGGCCATTAATCAAAGCCATCGCGATCATTACGCGCTGGCGCATGCCACCCGAGAGTTGATGCGGATATTCATCCATACGTTGCTCCACGGATGGGATGCCAACTTTTATTAGCATCTCCGCAGCTCGGGCACGTGCTTCGGAATCCTTTACCTTGTTATGAACCAAGACGGCTTCAATTAACTGATCACCAATTGTGTAGTACGGATGCAAGGCGCTTAATGGATCCTGAAAAATCATTGCCATTTCGTCGCCGCGGAGTTTGCGAACTTCCTCTGGATCAGAGCCCACTAATTCTTTGCCGTTGAAAAATACTTCGCCAGTAATTTTTGAGTTTGAGCCTGTTAGTAAACCCATAACCGCAAGGCTGGAAACGCTCTTGCCAGAACCTGATTCACCTACGATGGCAAGAGTCTTGCCACGTTCAACTTTGTAGGAAACATTGTTTACGGCATGGACGATTCCGTCGTCGGTTGTGAACTCAACATTTAGGTTCTTAACTTCTAAAATCACATTTGGATTTGTTGTCATGACAGCCGCACCCGTGGATCGATTGCTGCATAAAGAATGTCAACTATAAGATTTGCCACGATAACAAAGACCGCAGCCACCAACACTGTTGCTGTGATAGTCGGTAAGTCATATTCAGTTACCGCCCCAATTGCTAAACGTCCAAGACCGGGCAAACTGAAAATATATTCCGTAATAACTGCGCCACCAAGCAATCCAGCTAGGTCCAGCCCAGCCGAGGTAACAATTGGAGTTAGTCCAGCACGGAACGCATGCTTACGGAATACCACGCGTTCGGAAAGACCTTTTGCTCGCGCGGTACGGATGTAATCCTCGCCCATTGTTTCCAACATCTGGGAACGAGTCAGGCGCGTGTAATAGGCCGCGTAAAGAATGGCAAGAGTAAACCACGGCAAAAGCATGGTCTGGAAGAAAGCTACTGGGTCTTCGAATGGTGACGCGTAATCGGGATAAGGCAATAAATTCCAACGAACGATTACAAAAATCAAAAGTAAAAGACCAACGAAGAAAACTGGGAGTGAGTAACCGATTAAGGAAATCCCCATGATGGTTCGATCTTTCCAATTACCATGATTCTTTGCTGCCACGATTCCCGACGAGATACCAATCAACATCCAAAGTACAAATGCCCCAATTGCTAAGTAAAGAGTTACTGGAAGGGCATTAACAATCATGGTGGTAACTTCTTCGCCGTTGCGGAAGGAATAACCAAGGCAAGGAGCTGAACAATCAAATGTAGCGGTGCCGCTGCCGTAGGTACGTCCGACAAAAATTCCCTTTATCCAATCAATGTATTGAACGTAAAGGGGCTGATCCAGACCAAGTCTGATTCGATTTGCTGCGACGATTTCTGGAGTGCAAGTTTTGCCGCAAGTCAATTTAGCCGGGTCAGTTGGTACTGCATTGAACAATAAGAAAGTAACGATGCTCAGGATTGTCAACATAAGAATCATGACAAAAATACGTCGCACTATATAAGGGAACATCATTTACCTTTCTGGTTTGAGCATTTATTTATTGCTGCAATGAAAACCGAAGGCAGTCTGTGAGCGGACCTAAGCCCGCTCACAGACGCCAACGTTAGTTAATTACTTAACTGATAGTGATGCATATGGCCATGAGCCGTATGGTCCCCAAATGTAGGCACCATTAACTTTTGAGCCATGAATGCGCTGTTCTTTACCAAAGCGGGTAGGTAAAGCAAGAGCCAATTCCATCGACTTCTTGCTTAGTGCCTGCCAAGCCTTAGCTTGTTCTGCGCGATCTGCGATCACCTTGGCAGCATCTGATTCAGCCAAGAAGGCTGCATCATCCCACTGC
>CAIYGJ010000144.1 GCA_903925705.1 uncultured Actinomycetes bacterium
ACGGGACTTGAACCCGCGACGTCCTGCCGCTTACGCTCAACAGGCCGTCTAGGTTTTAAGCCTGATACGAACGTAAAATTTTGCCCGACGACCTGCCGCTTACGCTCAACAGGCCGTCCGGGCTAAATCTTGGGGTGAGTGACGGGACTTGAACCCGCGACGTCCTGGACCACAACCAGGTGCTCTACCAGCTGAGCTACACCCACCATGTTGCTTTAGATTTCTCTTTAGCGAACGTTCCCCATTCTATTCAGGGAAGTTCAGTTGGGCTAATTTGGTGCGTGCTTGGCCGCAATCTCTTTAGCCTTTGAACTATCAGGACCAGGTAGTTCGACAAAGACTGCTTCGCGGTAGTACTTCAATTCATTAATTGAGTCCAAGATGTCACCTAGTGCTCGATGGTTTCCTGTCTTATTTGGACTTGCGAAGTAAGCGCGGGGATACCAACGACGTACGAGTTCTTTAATGCTGGAAACGTCGATGATTCGATAGTGCAAATACGAATCCACTCTTGGCATATCGCGTTGCAAAAAAATGCGATCGACATGGACACTTGAGCCAGCTAGGGGAGCCTTGTTTGCTTCGGGAATGTGTGAGGAAATGTAGTCAAAGAGTTGCTCTTCTGCGGCTTCAAGTGAAACTCCGTTGGGAATTTCAGGAAGGAGACCTGATTCAGTATGCATATTGACCACAAAAGGATCCATAGTTTCAAGGCGTTCAGCTGGTGCTTGAATAACTATATTTAGGCCCTCGGCAACTACTTCGAGTTGAGCGTTGGTAATTACACAAGCAATTTCAACTAGCAAGTCATTTTTGAAATCTAACCCCGTCATTTCACAATCGATCCAGACGATGCGGTCAGTTTCAGGGGTATCGCTCATTCCCTAAGGCTATTCGAAGGGACGAGTGAGATTTATGACTGGGGTTAAGTATGTAAATGCCGTAAAGTCAAAGATATGAAGCGCGCCGCTATCGCCCTTATTTTGTCTGGCTTGGGGTGTGTAGTTGCCTATTCAGTAATTGGATCGTCAGTAGCTGATGACGGCACATTAATTGAGCCGTTCTTTTTGATTCCAATTGCTTGGCTCCTGCTCCTAACTGGTGGAATGCTTGCAATTGCAACTTTTATCAAGGGTCGATTTAAGTAAATTTTGCACTTAGGCACATATTGCAGAGGTTAAACTAAGCACTATGACTCGCTACGGTTCTATGTATGGCCCAAATATCACATTCTTAGGTGTCGACGAATGCGACATCGAAATTCCATCCTCATTTGCTGATGCGGACGTCGTAATTGTGGGCGCGCCATTCGATGGCGGCACAAGTTATCGCTCCGGTGCACGCTTTGGCCCCAAAGCCATGCGCGAAGTTTGCAATGAAGAACATAACGGTTCCCGCGAGAGTATGGCGCTTCGCGTCAATGGCCTAAGGGACCTTCGGGTCTATGACATGGGCGATGTTGAGATGTATTCCGGCGACGCAGTTAAGTCTTGTGAGAACTTAGAAAAAGTAATCGAGAAGATTGCCGCATCGGGCGCAATCCCATTAGTACTTGGTGGCGACCACACTGTTACTTGGCCAAATGTCACGGGTGTTGCTCGCGGCGCCGACATGTGGGGACGTGTTGGCGTTATTCACTTCGATGCACACGCTGATACCGGTGACATAGCATTTGGATCTTTGGTTGGCCATGGTCAACCGATGCGTCTACTAATCGATAGCGGCGCAGTTCGTGGTGATCGGTTTATTCAAGTTGGTCTTCGTGGTTACTGGCCACCACCAGACATCCTGGATTGGATGGCAGCGCAAGGCATGCGCTCTTACGAGATGACTGAGATTGTGCATCGTGGCCTTAAGGAATGTATCGATGAAGCTATTGAAATTGCGTTGCAAGAATGCGATGCGATTTACCTAAGCGTTGACATCGATGTTGTTGACCCAGGGTCAGCTCCAGGAACTGGTACGCCTGAACCGGGTGGCTTAACTTCTCGCGAATTGCTCGACACCGTTCGCAGAATGGCATACCAACTCCCAATTGTTGGTGTTGATGTGGTTGAAGTCAGCCCGCCTTACGATCACGCAGACATAACGGCGCTATTGGGTAATCGAGTGGTACTTGAAGTTCTATCTGGAATGGCAAGGCGTCGTAAAGATGCTCGCGATGGAACAACTTGGAATCCAGGTC
>CAIYGJ010000145.1 GCA_903925705.1 uncultured Actinomycetes bacterium
AATCATCACTTTTGGAGGTTGAACGTGAGTCTCAATCTAAATGACAAAAAGGCCGTTGTAGCCGAAGTCTCCGCCCGAATTTCATCGGCGCAGACAGTGGTGTTGGCCGAATATCGTGGCATTGAGGTTGGTCCATTGACGGATCTGCGTGCGAAAGCGCGTTCCAGCGGCGTTTATTTGCGCGTGTTGAAAAACACGCTCGCTCGTCGTGCTGTGGAAGGAACGCAGTTTTCCGCTCTTGCCTCTGAAATGACCGGTCCGTTGATCTATGCGATCTCGGACGATGCGGTTGCTGCAGCTAAAGTCATCAATGACTTTGCTAAAGGCAACGACAAGTTGGTCATTAAGGCAGGAAATTTCGCAGGTAGTCCGTTGAACAAAGCTGGCGTCACTGCGTTAGCAAGTATCCCGAGCAAGGAAGTTTTGATCTCCCAGTTATTGGGCATCATGCAAGCCCCTGTTTCTGGATTTGCACGCGCACTGGCTGCTCTGGCGGCAAAGAAGGAAGCCGAAGCTGCATAAGCCATGTTTATGGCGAGCAGCAACGACTTACCTTGGACCACTCAAGCATTTACCGAAAATTTAGGAGTTTTAAATGGCAATTACTAAAGACGACATTTTGGAAGCCGTTGGTCACATGTCCGTAATGGATCTGAATGACCTGGTTAAAGCATTCGAAGAAAAATTTGGCGTGTCTGCAGCTGCAATGGCAGTGGCTGGCCCAGCTGGCGGTGGCGCTGCTGCTGCTGTTGAAGAGCAAACGGAGTTCACCGTTATTCTCACGGAAGTTGGAGCCAATAAAGTAGGCGTAATTAAGGCGGTTCGTGAAATCACCGGTCTGGGCTTGAAAGAAGCGAAAGACCTGGTTGATGGCGCACCGAAGCCTGTTAAAGAGGCTGTGCCTAAGGCTGATGCAGAAGCAGCGAAGAAGAAACTGGAAGAGGCTGGCGCCAAGGCAGAACTCAAGTAATTCTAGTTTTTAGCGCTTGTTGCGCCAGAGTCAATCAGCGGGACCTCGTTGCGAGGCGGGGTTCCGTGTTGGCTCTTTTGGCGTTGTTTGAGTTTTGAAACTGGGACGAGAATAGAAACTTTATTTATCGTCGGCATTGATCGCAACAAAAGGGCAAAGACTTGAGGGTTTATCGGTGATGGTTGCACTCATTACTGAATCCTGAATTCTCTATCCTTCCTGTCACTCACGGAGTGTTCATGCACTACTCATATACTGAGAAGAAGCGCATTCGCAAATCATTTGCAAAACGCGCTAACGTTCACGATGTTCCTTACCTTCTCGCTACACAGCTCGAATCGTATACCGATTTCTTGCAAGCGGATACTGTTCCTAGTACCCGTAAGAGCGAGGGTTTGCAATCAGCGTTCAACTCGATCTTCCCCATCGTTTCACACAACGGGTTCGCTCGTCTCGAATTTTTGTCCTACATACTTGGTGACCCTCCCTTCGATGTGAAGGAATGTCAGCAGCGTGGTTTGACCTATGCTTCGCCGCTTCGTGCGAAGGTTCGATTGGTGATTCTCGATAAAGAATCGCCGACCAAGCCCGTGGTCAAAGAAATGAAAGAGCAAGAAGTCTACATGGGCGAGTTACCGCTCATGACAGTTAATGGCTCTTTCGTGATCAATGGCACCGAGCGCGTGATTGTGTCGCAGCTGCATCGCTCGCCAGGTGTGTTCTTTGAACATGATCGTGGCAAGACTCACTCTTCCGGCAAGCTTTTGTTTTCGGCTCGTATCATTCCTTACCGTGGTTCATGGTTGGATTTTGAGTTTGATCCGAAAGACAATTTGTATTTCCGTGTCGACCGTCGTCGCAAGATGCCGGTAACGATTTTGCTCAAAGCAATCGGAATGACGTCGGAACAAATTTTGGCGAATTTCTTTGTCTTCGATAATTTCGCTTTGCGCTCAGAAGGCGCAGAGATGGAATTTGTGGCCGAACGCTTGCGTGGCGAAGTGGCACGCTTTGATATCTCCGACAAAGCCGGCAAAGTAATTGTCCCTAAAGACAAACGTATCAATGCCAAGCACGTGCGCGATGTTGACGCAGCCGGTATCAAACACATATCCGTACCTGAGGATTATCTGATTGGCCGAGTTCTGGCGACTAACGTCGTGGATCCAGAAACAGGTGAAGTTATTTCCAGCGCCAATGATGAGTTGACCGAAGAGTTGTTGGGTCGTTTGCGTGATGCAAACATCAAAGATATTCAAACGCTCTACACCAACGACCTGGATCAGGGTGGCTACATCTCGCAAACATTGCGTGCTGACGACACCAC
>CAIYGJ010000146.1 GCA_903925705.1 uncultured Actinomycetes bacterium
AAGGCAACATCATGAAGTACACCGAAGGTGGCTTCCGTGATTGGGCGTATGCACTGGCACAAAAAGAGTTTGGCGCGACCTTGATTGATGGCGGCCCTTGGTGCACGTTTAAGAATCCTAAGACCGGCAAAGACATCATCGTGAAGGATTCGATTGCAGATGCGTTCTTGCAGCAGATCTTATTGCGTCCAAACGAGTACAGCGTTATCGCCACATTGAACTTAAATGGCGATTACATCTCTGATGCTCTGGCAGCACAGGTTGGCGGTATTGGAATTGCGCCTGGTGCGAATTTGTCCGACTCGGTCGCGATGTTTGAAGCGACGCATGGTACAGCGCCTAAATATGCCGGTAAGGACTACGTCAACCCAGGTTCGCTGATTCTCTCGGCTGAGATGATGTTGCGCCATATGGGCTGGTTTGAGGCGGCTGATCTGGTAATTAGTTCGATGGAGAAATCCATTACCTCCAGAAAAGTCACCTATGACTTTGCACGTTTGATGGAAGGGGCGACGCAGATGTCTTGCTCCGGATTTGGCGACGTAATGATTTCAAATATGTAATTACTGAATCGGCTTAGCTCTTGCTTAATGGTCTGAGGAACTTATTTCGATAAATTCTCAAGTCATTGCAGCGAGACAGACCTGCGCCAGAAAATAAAAACCCCCGGTTTTGCCGGGGGTTTTTGAGAGGGTCCTAATGGGTAATCAGGCGTTTTGAATGTTAGAAGCTTGCTTGCCTTTGGGGCCTTGCGTTACTTCGAACGATACTTTTTGCCCTTCTTTGAGGGTTTTGAAGCCATTCATCTGAATCGCGGAAAAGTGCGCGAACAGATCTTCGCCACCATCATCCGGAGTGATAAAACCGAAGCCTTTGGCGTCGTTAAACCACTTTACAGTACCAGTTGCCATAAAAAGCGTCTTTCTTTAAGAACGAATCACACGAGCCCTAAAAGCAAGAAGCCTCGCGTAACGCTGCCCCCTCTTATTATTGCTCCTCCTATATCAATTAGTGCCAACCCGCACGTTTATTGATCTTTTGCATTGTTCGCGTAAAAAATCTAAAAGTCAAGTTAATTGCCAAAAGAACCAGACTTAGCGGAACTTATTGAGAATCCAGGATTGGCGGGCCTTTTCGAGCTAGCGCCCTGCGCATAGCGAGGAAAGCGCGTAATATCAATGCAAGTGCATGGATATGACTGGTTTAACCTGTTACGCAGGTAGATGAAAGCATTAGAATAGAAGCATGGCAACTAACGAAGAGAATGATAACGGCACGGCTCTGATTACCAAGGAGCAAAAGGAAGCGGTTAAGCCGCCTTCCATGTATCAGGTGCTGTTGCTAAATGATGATTACACCCCGATGGAATTCGTGGTTGCCATCATCCAAGAATATTTCAACAAAGACCGTGAGAACGCTACACAAATTATGTTGAAAGTGCATCGTGATGGTAAAGGATTGTGCGGCGTTTATCCCAAAGATATTGCCAGTACAAAAGTAGAGCTTGTTTTAACCCACGCCCGAAAGGCTGGGCACCCGCTGCAGTGTGTGATGGAGGAAGCATGATCGCCCAGGAACTTGAAGTTAGTTTGCACATGGCCTTTGTAGAGGCTCGACAAGCACGACATGAATTTATTACTGTCGAGCATCTCTTGCTTGCGTTACTAGACAATCCCTCAGCAGCAGAGGTTTTACGTGCGTGTGCGGTGAATGTTGATGACCTCCGTAAAACTCTAACCAACTTTATTACAGACAATACACCGACGGTCCCAGGAACGAGCGAAGTAGATACTCAACCGACCCTAGGTTTTCAACGTGTCATTCAACGTGCAATCATGCACGTACAGTCGGCTTCCAACGGTAAAAAAGAAGTCACAGGCGCCAACGTGCTAGTGGCTATCTTTGGTGAAAAAGATTCGCATGCTGTTTACTATCTGCATCAGCAGGGAGTAACACGACTCGACGTCGTTAATTTTATTTCTCATGGCGTGCGTAAGGATCAACAGTCCGAATCACAAAAAGCACCCGAAGGTGTGGAAGAAAGTTCGTCCGAAGGTCAGCAAAAAGAAAGTGCGCTCGACCAATTCACTCAGAACCTCAACAAGCTGGCTGCCGAAGGCAAGATCGACCCACTGATTGGTCGTGAAGCCGAAGTAGAGCGGGTGATTCAAACTTTGTGCCGTCGTCGTAAAAATAATCCTTTGTTGGTGGGTGAGGCAGGCGTTGGTAAAACTGCGATTGCAGAAGGTCTTGCATGGCGTGTCACTCAAGGTGACGTACCTGAGATTTTGCAAAACGCCGTTGTGTACTCGCTAGATATGGGCGCCTTGTTGGCTGGTACTAAATACCGGGGTGATTTCGAGCAGCGCTTAAAAGCAGTATTAAAACAAATGAAAAATAATCCTAACGGGATTTTATTCATTGATGAAATTCACACTATCATCGGTGCAGGTTCTGCATCCGGCGGTACGTTAGATGCGTCCAATCTTTTAAAGCCTGCACTCTCTAGCGGTCAGTTGAAATGTATCGGTGCTACTACCTATACTGAATACCGCGGTGTGTTTGAAAAAGATCATGCGCTCTCACGTCGTTTCCAGAAGATCGATGTGAATGAGCCGACGGTTGAGCAAACCATTCAGATTTTGCGCGGATTGAAATCGCGCTTCGAAGAACATCATGGCGTGAAATACTCAGCCTCAGCGTTGACATCAGCGGCTGAATTAGCCGCACGCTTTATCAATGATAGGCATTTGCCTGATAAGGCTATCGACGTTATCGACGAAGCTGGTGCAGCTCAGCGCATTCTTCCAAAGTCAAAACAGAAAAAAACTATTGGCAAGTCAGAGATCGAGGACATTATTTCCAAGATCGCTCGCGTGCCGGCAGCGTCAGTCAATCAAGATGACCGTACTAAGTTGCAGACCATTGATCGCGATCTGAAAAATGTGGTGTTTGGTCAAGATCCGGCGATTGAGGCCTTGGCAGCCGCCATCAAAATGGCGCGTGCAGGTTTGGGTAAAACAGATAAGCCGATTGGTTCATTCTTGTTCTCTGGTCCCACAGGCGTAGGAAAAACCGAGGTCGCCAAACAACTCGCTTTTATCATGGGTATTGAGCTGATCCGTTTTGATATGTCCGAGTACATGGAGCGCCATGCTGTTAGTCGTTTGATTGGTGCGCCACCGGGTTATGTAGGTTTTGATCAAGGTGGTTTGTTGACCGAGGCTGTAACCAAAAAGCCCCATTCTGTTTTGTTACTTGACGAGATAGAGAAGGCGCATCCGGATGTGTTCAACATTCTGTTGCAAGTGATGGATCATGGAACGCTCACGGATAACAATGGCCGCAAGGCTGACTTCCGTAACGTGATCATCATCATGACCACTAATGCCGGAGCTGAAAGTTTGCAGAAGCGCACCATGGGCTTCACCGAGTCTAAGCAAGCTGGC
>CAIYGJ010000147.1 GCA_903925705.1 uncultured Actinomycetes bacterium
AATCTATTGCGTTAGCAGGTGCGCAAGAACTTGAATTCAATCAAGCACATGCGTGTGATGTGGCTAAAACTTTTGGCATGACAAACTTTGGACTAAAAGCAGACTGCATCAATCAGCCAGGCAGTATTGAGATCTTGATTTCGGAGCCAAATTCAAGTCCAATTTTCGAAGCAATTTTGCCCAATATTTATGCAAGTTCGAGAGCTGGGATTGCGCCGGACCATTATGTCGGTAGCGTAGATTAGAAGTACTTAAAGAAAAGGATGATCATGCAAATCGCAACGACCCCAGGCTCCGACCGTTACGTAATCACGGTTTCTGGTGAAGTGGATTTGGCGACATCACCCGAATTGGATTCGGCGATCATTGCAGCTCTTGAATCTGGCACTGGATCTGTCGTTGTCGATTTAACCGATGTGTCATTTATGGATTCATCAGGCTTAGGTGTGATTGTTCGAGGGCTTAAGCGCTGCCGGGAAGCAGATAAAGACTTAGACCTAGTTATTACAAATGAGCGGGTACTTAAGGTCTTTGGCATTACAGGCCTTGACCAAGTAATCCCGATTCACGATTCAATCGAAGACATCTAACTTCCCGATAATCTGCGATTTTTGGCAGACCCTCTAATTGGGCTAGACTGGCGTAGCGCATTTAGGTGCGCACGCGCTCGTAGCTCAACGGATAGAGCATTTGACTACGGATCAAAAGGTTAGGGGTTCGAATCCCTTCGAGCGCGCCATTACAAATGGATGCGTAGCGTTCATCTAATTATTGGATAACATGTTGAACAGGGATCGACCTACTGGTATCAGGTATCTCATGGATCTGAGTTAACTACATGTGGAATGGCTCAAGGGCACGCGTCTTTCATAAGTTCTTCCTATTTCAAATTGCACTCGTGTTCGCAATCTCGATACTGACGGCTCCTGCAAATGCCGTAGCGATCAAAAGTGTCGATTCAGATGAATTTGTAAACGAAGTTACCTCAATGTCAATTCCCATGACACCTGTAAACAATCGCTGGGCCTATGACCTGATCAAGTCGGATCAGGTTATCGCTTCTGGATTAAATGGTTCGGGAATACGAATAGCGCTTCTTGACAATGGCATCGATACGCGAGATTCCAGAATTGCGAGCAAAGTCATTGCCAAATTTGATGCAACTCACTCTGTCTCGGGTCAGTTTGATCATGGAACTGCTACCTCCACCATCATTGCAGCAGATCCAATGCCCGAGGCTGGCATTGGAGGTGTAGCTCCAGGCGCATCAATTCTTGATGTGCGAGTTTGCCTTAACACTCAGTGCCGTAACGAATGGATAGTTGATGGACTCAAGTGGGCTATTGACAATGATGCAGATGTGATCAGCATGAGTATTGCTGGTTCATGGATCGATGCGGCGGTTACCCAACTAATCAATGATGCGATTGCTCAGGGCATTACTGTGGTCGCTGCCGCTGGCAATCAAGCATGTGCTCCAACATTTTCTAATGGAAATCAAACTTGGGTCAGAAATTGCACGCAGACAACGATGCCACGAAGTTTTCCAGGTTCGCTGTCAATCCCGGGCTTGATTACCGTTGGTGCGATTGGCCGAGATTTAACGAGAAACAGTTATTCAAACTACGGATCCTTTGTTGATGTCGTTGCACCTGGTACCGACGTAGCGACTCTTTACCCTTGGGGACCCAACGCCTATTTCGGAGGAACTTCATCCGCTACTCCGATGGTGGCTGGAATTGTCGCCTTGATAAAACAAGCTTCGCCAAACCTGACCCCTGCTCAGATTCAAGCTATCTTGCAGGCAACAACTTCTGACCCAGCTATCTCAATTCCAAAGCTTTGGGAAAGTTGTGTCCGCGTGGAAAATGTTTGGGAATGTTCCGGACTATCTCCTGCAAGGTGGCCATCACGTTTCTATACCGGCGCAGGTGTGGTTGATGCTTTAACAGCGGTCCAGATGGCTCAAGCACTTGCAACCAACGCTTATGCACCTGGTTTGACTGCGACCTCTGCGGACTCAGCGATTTCACTTGATTGGTCGACACTCTCACTTGGAATCGCTCCGTACAGTATCTATATTGATGGTGAAAAGTTTGCTGAAACTGAATTGTCACAATTCACCGTAAGTGAATTGACGAATGATACTCAGTATTCGGTGCAAGTTATTAGCAGTGACTTAGTTACAACTGAACCAATTCTCGCAACACCAGCTATTCCCGTTTCTCTTGTTGCTCCGAGTGCTTACTTGATTCTCTCCACTGAAAATTCTCTACTTTTACACACCCAACAACAAGCCCCGACTGCTACCGGAGTAGTTCTGTTCGACAATGGAGATCGCGCGCCATGTAGGCAAACAATCGGCGA
>CAIYGJ010000148.1 GCA_903925705.1 uncultured Actinomycetes bacterium
GCTAGCTAAACCTAAGACATCCATTCTTTTTGCATGGCCAACAGTTAATCGATTAACCATTGCCGTTAATTCGGTTGAAGTAATTGCGGCTTCACCACTTGGTGAACGTAGAAAAAGTTCTTGCAGAGCTGGGCGCGAGCCAGCAACTAAAGTTGCCTGGCTAATCATTTCGCCCATAAGTCTTCTACCCCACAACGCCAGACGACCAGAAACTTTAGGGTCTTGCTCGATTGCTGTGCGAATTCGTTCGATTGCAAATTCTGCTTGACCAACATCAGATAAAACTTCCGTTACGAGCGCAGCAGTTTGGGCATCCATGTGCGAAGAAATTTCCCGATAAAAATCATTTGCAATACCATCGCCTACGTAGGCCTTCAGTAAGCCTTCTAGCCAATCACGCGGGGTCAGTGTGTTGTGAAATTGATTCAGTGGAGCAACAAAAGGTTGCATTGCTGTAATTGGATCTGCACCCAGCGAAGATAGATGTGTTGACAACTTTTCAAAGTGCGCAAATTCTGCAGCGGCCATTTGTGCCAGTGCCGCTTTGTCTTGCAAGGTAGGTGCCAAACTCGCATCCACAGCAGTGCGCTCAAAAGCCACCAACTCGCCGTATGCGAGGACACCCAGAAGGTCAATAACAGCAGGACTAGTCACAACGCTTAAGGGTAGGCGATAAACGGGTACAATTGAAGTCGGCCACGAAAATGTACGTGTTTGCCGTATATCTACCAGGAGTTTTCTCATCGCTAGTTTTGCCGATCTCGGCGTTCCCCAAGACATCTGCTCGGCATTGGCCAGCAAGGGCATCGTCGATGCCTTCCCAATTCAAGAAATGACTTTGCCCCTTGCCATGTCAGGCCAGGACTTAATTGGTCAAGCCAAGACTGGAACTGGAAAAACTTTAGGTTTTGGAATTCCGCTTCTTACTCAGGTCATCACACCCAAAAATCCTGACTGGGCCGAATTCAAAAATGCCGGTAAGCCGCAAGGTCTGGTTATTGTCCCAACTCGTGAACTAGCAATCCAAGTTGCTGATGATTTAGAAACAGCTGGCAAGAATATGGGCGCGCGCGTTCTAAGTCTTTATGGTGGCAAGGCCTACGAGCCACAAGTTGAAGCGCTTAAAAATGGCGTAGAAGTTATTGCTGGAACTCCAGGCCGTTTGATCGACATGATTAAACAAGGCCACTTGGATTTAAGTGCGATCAAAGTTTTAGTACTTGACGAAGCAGACGAAATGTTAGACATGGGTTTCTTGCCCGATGTTGAAACTCTAGTTAGCAAAACGCCAGCAAGTCGCCAGACCATGTTGTTCTCCGCGACGATGCCAGGTCAGATTGTTGCGCTTGCCCGTCGTTACATGACACAGCCCACCCATATTCGGGCATCTGATCCAACAAGTGATTCTTCAACAGTGGACGCCATCGAACAGCACGTATGGCGCTGTCATCAAATGGATAAACCAGAACTTGTGGCTCGCGTACTGCAAGCCGAAGGTCGTGGTCTAACCATGATTTTCTGCCGCACCAAACGAGTCGCTGGCAATCTTGCCGAAGATCTGGCTAATCGCGGATTTGCTTCGGCCGCGGTGCATGGTGACCTTGGTCAAGGTGCACGGGAACAAGCGCTCCGGGCTTTCCGCAGCGGAAAAGTCGATGTTCTAGTTGCAACTGACGTTGCCGCTCGCGGTATCGACGTTGCTGATGTAACTCATGTAATCAACTACGAATGTCCAGATGATGAGAAAACTTACTTACACCGCGTTGGTCGTACTGGTCGCGCCGGTGCATCAGGCGTAGCAATCACGCTTGTTGATTGGCAAGACATTAATCGCTGGCAAATGATTAACCGCATGCTTGGTATGGATTTCAATGATCCAATTGAAACTTATTCATCAAGTGATCACGTTTATGAAGGCCTTGGTATCCCAAAGGGAACAACTGGCGAACTGCCAGGTTCGGCTCGTACTCGCGAAGGTCTAGCTAGCGAAAAATTAGAAGATCTTGGTGAGACAGGTGCGAACAAGGGTCGACGTTCTGGATCTGGAAAACCACAGACTGGAAGGTCAGGCTCCGCCAATCGATCAAGTGGTGGAAGCAAGAGTTCCGCCACAAAGTCGCGCTCAGCCAGTTCGAATGAATCTGCATCAAAGAGCGCTGCGCCTAAGACTTCAACTGAAAAGGCGCCCGCCAAAGAGCGCGCGCCTCGACAACGTAACCGAACTCGCGCTACTCAAAAAGACGCTTAGTTAAAGGCCTTCACCTGTTGCCAAGTCTTAAACAGCTTGGCTTCTAGGTAATTATTTGCGGCTTGCATACTTAACTCCGCAATTTCACTTGCCAAAATTGGCGTCCCAATCAGCAAATGAATTGTTGGCCTACGGAAAACTTTTGAGAGAGCTTGCAGAATACTTCGTTCGACTGAACCGGAACCGAGCTTTCTGGTGTCGTGATGGGCTATCGGCAGAATTGGCATGGCGACAGATTTAGCCAAAGCTGCGGTACCTGGGCGCCATGGCCGCGGTGATGCTTCTTCATTTATCTGCACATCACCTTCGGGGTACATCAAAACGCATTCATTGTTTTTCAGCGCAGTTCTGGCGGCACGATAAGCGCTACGTCCATCATGCTGATCAGTTGGAATAATTCCACTCCCTGTAACGATCTGCTTGGCAAGCGGGAAGTTCCACATATCTGAAGTACCTACTGGTCGTAGATGCCGGCGATGAGTGCAAGCGCCAACACATGGACCATCCACGGTAAATCCAAGTTTGTGCAAAGTACCAACGACTACAACGACATCAACTACGGTCGTGTGGTTAATCACGATCATTGCTGGACCTGGTTCGTCGAGCACAGATAAGTTTTCTTCGCCGTGAACTTTTACTTTTGTGAGTCTGCGTGACAGAAAATACAAAAATGTTCCTGGCTGACCACGCATTTCTACACCCTACTTGAAAGCTGCATTAACGAACTAGGCAACAGGTTGCGCGCCAGTAATTTCGACAAGTGAGCCACACATGAATGCCGCTTCTTCGGATGCTAAGAAGGCAACGAGGGCAGCAACTTCATCAGGTCGACCCACTCGACCAAATGGCACAAGCGCATCAAGATCTGCAATCGTTTTACCTGATCGCTTTGCGCCTGCTTCTAACATCGGGGTGTGAATCTCTCCTGGGCAAACTGCGTTAACTCGAACATTGTGTGGTGCGTAGTCGCGAGCTAAATTCTGCGAGAAGGATGCAACTGCCGCTTTGGTGACGTTGTATCCAATGCAATTAGGTGCTGGATGCAATCCCCATTGAGATGCAGTGTTAACAATTGCACCGCCGCCGCCTGCGATCATGTGCGGTAACGCCGCGCGACAAAGATGAAACATGGCTGTGATGTTTACTGCAAACAAGTCATTCCAGTCGTCAACGCTAATGTCCAAGATATTTCCACGACGCATGATGCCAGCGTTGTTTACCAAGATATCGATTCGGCCTCGAAGTGAAAAAGCTTCAGCGATTAAGTCGGTACAAGCAGACTCACTTGAGATGTCGGCTGGAATTGCAATTGCGGATCCGCCACTCGCAGAAATATCAGCCGCAACTTTATGAGCGTTGTCAGCATTCGTATCAGTGACAACAACAAATGCGCCCTCGCCGGCTAATCGCTGACAAACAGCAGTTCCAATTCCACCAGCACCGCCAGTAACAATTGCAGTCTTGCCAGTGAATCGATTTGTCTGGTTCATTAAATTTCCATTTCCTATGCCAGTAGTGCGGTATCCCGCGGCGAAATCTGTAGTGAAGATTGGCCTTAGACGAATATCCCCTGAATTCAATAGGAAATCAGGCATTTGAGCAAACTGACGATTCTTTAGATATAGGCCATTACGGGTAATCTCGACAGGTGAGCACAACACAGACCCGCATCTACCTGGCCAGGTTGGCTGGGACTGCCGTACTTGACTCCGTGGGAGATCAAGTAGGCAAGATTCGTGATGTCGTCGTTACCTCCCGCTCAACCGGTAAGGCACCGTCGGTTTTGGGATTTGTTGTTGAAGTAGCCCCACGCCGCAGAATTTTTGTGCCAATGGCACGGATCACTTCAATTGAACCAGGATCAGTTGTCACAAGTGGCGTAGTTAATTTACGCAGATTTGATGGTCGAGCTGACGAAACCTTGGTGATTGCTGAATTGCTAGATCGTCGCGTGACCCTAATGGAAACCAGTGAAGTTGTAACTGTTCAAGATATCGGCATGACGCAAGAGCGAACTCAAGAATGGGCAATCAGCCGACTTTTCATTCGAAAGGCGGGAGCAGGATTTGGTCGTCGCGGCGAAACAGTTGCTGTTGAGTGGAGTGCGGTCACTGGACTGTTTACTGAGACTGAACAACAACCAGTTGACTATCTGCTGGCGTCCATCGACACAATGCGCCCGGCAGATTTAGCTAACTTGCTCCAAGAGCTTCCACAAAAGCGCCGCCTAGAACTTATTCACGGGCTCGACGTTGCAAAACTTGCAGATGTTTTTGAAGAACTTCCCGAAGATGATCGAGTCGAGATCATGTCTGCACTTGGTCTAGAGCGAGCAACTGACGTATTGGAAGAAATGGATCCGGACGATGCTGCTGACTTACTTTCAGAATTGCCACCAGAGCAAGCTGAAGAGTATTTGGGAGCAATGGAACCAGATGAGGCCGATGACCTAAGGCGACTTTTAACTTACGACGATTTCAGCGCCGGCGGAATGATGACAACTGAACCAGTTGTCCTTTCAACCGATGCCACAATCGCCGAGGCATTAGCCAGAGTTCGTGAGCCACAACTTTCACCAGCTTTAGCCTCACAGGTTTACGTCACCAGGGCGCCGCTGGAAACACCTACTGGAAAGTATGTTGGCGTTGCACATGTGCAAAGACTTCTTCGGGAACCGCCATCTGCCTTGGTATCGGGAGTCTTAGACACTTCCCTTACGCCTATTGGGCCAGAGGCTCCATTAGGACAAGTGGCTCGATATTTTGCTACTTACAACTTGGTTGCATTACCTGTTGTAGACGAGAATGATCATTTGATTGGTGCAGTCACTATTGATGACGTAATCGATCATATGTTGCCAGCAGACTGGCGGGAAAACGAGTTAGATGAGGAGGGCTGATCATGGCACGCAACGAACGACGAGGACCACGTTTGGATCAGCCATTAGAAAGAGGCCGTTCCTTACGTCCAACATTTGATGCGGAAACCGCTGGCCGAGTAAGTGCACGAGTTGCTCGATTCTTGGGATCTTGGCGCTTTTTGGGCTACATGACCTTTGTGGTCTTGAGCTGGTTGCTTTGGAACATCTTTGCGCCGGAAAACTTACGTATTGATGCGTTTCCATTTCTGTTTTTAACCTTGGCCCTGTCGCTTCAGGCATCGTATGCCGCACCACTAATTTTGTTGGCACAGAATCGCCAAGCGGATAGAGATCGAGTTCAGTTTCAAGAAGATCGTGAACGCACCGAACGGTTACTTGCTGATTCGGATTACTTAACTCGCGAGATCGCTTCATTGCGTCTTGCGCTAGGTGAAGTTGTCACGCGCGATTACTTGCGTGGCGAGATTCGTGACTTACTGGAAGAATTCAAAGAAATACAAAGTGACGATAAAAAGGATGATTCAGAAACTTCATGAGTGTTAACCAAGAAGCTGTTCAAGCCGCTCTCGCAACCGTAATCGATCCTGAAATCCGTCGACCAATAACTGAAATTGGAATGGTTAAAGATGTATCCATCGAAGGCGGCAAAGTAACAGTCGGGGTTTATCTGACTATCTCCGCCTGCCCGATGCAAGACACCATAGTTAACAACGTTAAAGATGCCGTATCCAAAGTCAGGGATGTCACAACCGTCGAGGTTGAGTTAGACGTGATGAGTCCGGAGCAGCGAACTGCGCTTCGAGAAAAATTACAAGGGCCAACTAAAGAGATTCGCTTTAACTTACCCGGATCACTGACCAGAATTTATGCAATTGCATCCGGCAAAGGAGGCGTTGGAAAATCCTCGGTCACCACAAATCTCGCGTCAGCAATGGCTGTGCAAGGTTTGTCAGTTGGCATTGTGGACGCAGACATTTATGGTCACTCGATCCCCGACATGATGGGCGTCACTCAAGCTCCGTTAAAAGTGGAAAACATGATCATGCCACCGCAAGGGCATGGAGTGCGCGTTATGTCGATGCTTCCGCTTAAACCCAAGGGTCGACACGAACCTGTTGCAATGCGCGGTCCAATGTTGCACCGTTACCTTGAATCTTTCTTGAGTGAAGTCTGGTGGGGCGACCTAGACGTTTTACTTCTTGACTTGCCACCAGGCACCGGTGACATTGCAATTAGTACCGCACACTTGCTTCCACAAAGTGAATTAATCATTGTTACGACGCCCCAGCCTGCTGCGGCAGATGTAGCAATCAGGGCCGGCATGTTAGCCCCACAAGTTAATCAACGAGTCAGCGGTGTTATCGAGAACATGTCTGCTTTTGCTTGCCCACACTGCGGTGAGCCAATCGACATGTTTGGTACCGGTGGCGGAAAAATGGTTGCTGAAACTTTGAGCCAAAATGTTGGACAAGAAGTCCCATTGCTTGGTCGGATTCCTTTTGATCCAGGTCTGCGCGAAGGCGGAGATGCGGGAATGCCATTTGTTCTGTCTCATCCAGATGCCCCAGCATCTCAAGCAATTATTGAGATGGCCACAAAATTGGGAACTCGACCTCGCGGGTTAGTTGGAATGAATCTAGGCGTAACACCTAATCGCGATTAAGTGGCGTCTGGGTCGAAAACTGGATTAACTTTTGCTGGTCCACTCGAATTAGATTTCGGCGGTCCAGAAAGTCCGGCGAGCCCAGCAACTGAAGTTGCTGCATTTGTAGTTAATCCTCGAGGTGTGAGGCCGCGTAGATCCTTGGCTAAATCAGTCACTGCTTTGGTGTCGACTGAATCAGTCAACTCAGCAGTTGCTTCGCTGGCCTTAATTCGAACTGTCTTTATAAACTTTGCAAGCTGGGCAGCCATTTCGGGTAGTCGCTCTGGGCCAAAAACGATTAGCCCGATCATGGCAATGACCAAAAACTCTGTCCAGCCGATATTCATGATCTGACTTTACTCCCCTAGCAAAACCTAGTTTTGATTTGATCCCAAAGTTACTTCAATAACCTTGCCGTCTGACAGCGTTAACTTCACAACATCACCTGGGTTTTTTGCTCGGATTCTGACAACTAGCTCGGTGCCATCGCTGACTTTCGCGCCATCTATTTCAGTAATAACATCGTCGGGTGCAAGGTCAGTTTTAGACGCTGGTCCATCTGCGACAACTGAATCAACCAAAGCCCCTTGACCGTCGTAAGTCATGTCCAGCTGAACACCAATGACTGGGTATGAAGATGAACCAGTCGCAATAAGTTCGGTGGCAACTCGGCGGGCTTGATTGATTGGAATCGCAAAGCCAAGTCCAATGCTGCCGCTTTGTCCGGATACAGAACTTCCGGTAGTTGCGATTGCGGAGTTAATTCCAATTACTTCACCACGGGAATTGACCAGCGGTCCACCAGAATTTCCTGGGTTGATTGCAGCATCCGTTTGAATCGCACTGATGAATGAAACATCAGTCGAATCACCAGCGGTGACTGGGCGATTTAGCGCCGAGACAATTCCACTGGTGACCGTGCCAGTCAAACCAAGTGGTGATCCGATTGCAATAGTTGCATCGCCCACAACGACATCACTTGAATCACCAAGAGCTGCCACGGGCAAGTTTCCACGATCAATTCGAAGAACTGCTAGATCATACGATGCATCTGTACCAACTATTGTTGCGGTTTCTTGAGATTGATCTTGAAACGTAACAGTTATCTTTTGAGCTCCGCCAGATCCAGTCGCAACGTGATTGTTCGTCAAAATAAATGATTCTTTTGCAGTGCTTCGGATTACAAATCCAGACCCAGTTCCAGATCCCTGATCTGATGTGACGTCAATCGACACTACGACTGGCAAAACTGCCTGGGCGATTCCAGCAATTGAGTCATCCGCGCGCGCAGACTTCTGGCCTTTGCTGGATGGCAAGGAGATTGAGGGCGATGGGGAATTTCCAATTACCGAAGCGCCTACGAAGCCAAGCATTCCCGCAATTAATCCGCTGATTGCACCAGCGATGATTGCCTTCTTGACAGCAGGCGAGGCACTACCTGCAGGATGTTCTGAAGCAACTACAGGTGGCGCATAAACCCAAGTAGGGGTTAGATCTGGCGTCGGAAGTTCTACAGGCGCATCAGTCGCTACGGCGATTGCTTCGTTGGTAACGAGGTCATTGTTGGGTAAGCCAGTGTTCGGTAAGCCAGTGTTCGGTAAGCCAGTGTTCGGTAGGTCGGCAGCCGAAGGTGTCTCGGGTTGGATCTGCGGATCTTCTGGAGTCTGGGTCATGGCCTGTCTTTCTTGCTGAAGTGGGGATCTTTGCCGTACCCCTATTCTCTCGCATCATTCCTGAGCCTTGCTACGTGAACTCCACTTCATCACGAGATCTTGGCAAACCTATAGCCAAAAATTGGCAGAGCCTTAGCCAAAATCCGATCCGGGCCGTACGCTTACTTCATGGCACCAACAGATCCGCGCATCCTTGCAATCCACCGAGCTTCCACTGACTATGCCGAAAGTTGGGCTGGTGAGGACGGTATCCGCTCCCATGCTCGAGCTAAGGCAGCTGAAGTCGGTTGTGTTGCAATGGGGCCAGGTGCCGGAAGCATTGTCCGAACACTTGCAGCGGCTGTCGATGCAAAGAATGTGGTTGAAATTGGAACTGGTGCTGGCGTATCTGCGCTTTGGCTTTTGGATGGCATGAATCCAGAAGGCGTCTTAACAAGCGTCGATGTCGAAGCTGAGCACCAGTTGATTGCAAAAGATGCCATTGCACAAGCAGGTATTGCTGCAAATCGAGTCCGTTTGATTAACGGTCGGGCTGATGAAGTGCTAGATCGATTAACCGAATCTGCATATGACATTGTTTTGATTGCGGGCAAGCCGCTTGAACTTAGTGACCACATATCTCGAGCTCTGAAATTACTGCGAAGTGGTGGATTGCTAATTATTGACCGTGCACTTTGGAACGATAAATTAGCCGATCCTGCTCAACGCGATCCTGACACAGTTGCAATGCGCGGAGCAATTGAAGGCCTAGCAAACAACGAAGATTTTATTGGCTCTTTGCTACCAGTTGGCGGCGGATTACTAGTGGCTGTTAAAAATTAACTAGTTACTTTTTTGGCATTGCACTTACGGTTTCTTTCAAAACCGCGCCGAGGTCTTTAACTTCCTGGGCATTAAGTTCAACAACTAAGCGTCCGCCGCCTTCTAGGGGCACGCGCAATACATAACCGCGACCTTCTTTTGGGCATTCCATTGGGCCGTCGCCAGTGCGTGGCTTCATAGCTGCCATTTTGGTCACCTTCCGATAAGTACCGCGAATTACGCTTTAATCCCTCTATTATCCCTTAAAAACAGGCGGTAACGAAATCCGGACAATTCCTGAAAAGCCTTGCAAATAAAGGGCAATTTAGCGCTAAAACTGCAACAAAATAAAAGGGGAGATTACAGCTTGCCCTGCTCAACAAGGTCAGCAAATTTCTCCAATGACTTGCGTACGCCATAAACAAAACCCGGTTTCACAAAAGTGAATCCCACCTTGCCCAATAGTCCAAGGGGTAGGTCTAAGTCTTCACTCCAAATGAACTTTGACGTGTTTTCGCTGGTCGATATGACTTCAAAAGTTCCAGTACCTTTAACGACTTTGCCGGTGTGATTCACGTCGCAAAGATTAGGTGGTTGCCAAGCAGTGATTTCCATGGTGTCCAAAAATCCAATGCGCCAAACTCCGGTGAAAGCTTCGATCTTTCCGCCAACGCCCGTGCCATCACCCTCGATGGGCCAAACTTTGGTACCTAGCATCCACTGACTTTGGGCTTGCCAATTTGTAATTGCATCCCAAACTTTTTGTGCCGGCGCCTGGATTGCTACTTCAAGTTCAATATGTTCCATTAACCCTTTAACCAATCAAATACCGTTTCTTCGCAGCGCTTTAATTGGGCTACTGTTACGTGTTCATTTCGAGAATGTGCCAAACCAGGATCACCAGGACCAAGGTTTACTGCTGGCACTCCCATTGCCGAAAATCTGGCAACATCTGTCCAGCCAAACTTTGGCGCAACTTTTCCGCCAACGCGGGAAACTAAGTCGGCAAGCGCAGGTCGATCTAGCCCTGGCATCGCGCCTGGCGCATTATCAACAAACTCAACAAGGAACCCATCGAATACTTCTCGGATGTGTGATTCAGCTTGCGCACCGCTCGTGCTTGGTGCGTAACGATAATTCACTTCAACCGTTGCTGAATCCGGGATTACATTTCCAGCAATTCCGCCAGTTACTTGTACCGCGTTCAAGCCTTCCCGATATTCAAGTCCATCGATCATTACTTTTGCTGGTTCGTAGGCATTGAGTCTGGCCAAAATATCACCGAGGTTATGAATTGCGTTATCCCCTAGCCACGAGCGTGCGCTATGTGCTCGTGTGCCACTTGTCGACACTTTTGCGCGCAATGTCCCCTGGCAACCTGCCTCGATGTTTGCATTTGAAGGTTCAAGCAAGACTGCAATATCTGCAGCGAGCCACTCCGGATGTTCCGCAGCAATCAAGGTCAGGCCGTTGCGCTCGCTATCAACTTCTTCGCATTCGTAGAAAATGTATGTGATATCAAACTGCGGATTCTCAATCGAAACTGCAGCTCGGAGGGCAACTGCCACCCCACCCTTCATGTCGCAGGAGCCAATTCCGAAAACTACATCTTCTGGAACTGTGGTTCCATCACTTGGCAGGCTTTGGCCGCTTGTTACGAAAACTGCTTTTTCATTGTCGGCAACGGGCACCGTATCGATGTGGCCAGCAACTATCACTCGCGAGGCTTTACCTAAGTTTGTTTTTGCTACGACCGAGTTCTTGAATCGATGAACTTCTAGCCAGTTGCATTTGCTCAACTGTTGGAAAATGGCGTCTGCCAAAGCCGCTTCATTGCCTGAAACACTTGGAATATTGACCAGATCGGTAGTTAGCGCAACTATGTCGGCGTGCGGGTTTAACGCAACTATGTCCACACGACTACGGTAGTCCTGTAATGCTTTTTTAACTACTTACGACCCCTAAATTCAAGGAATGACATGAGCCAGAGTCAGATCGCAACTGCAACCGGATTAGCCACTTACGCTTCTGACGTACTCCTTGATGTTTGGTATCCACAACCTGCGCTTGGCGATAAACCAGCGCAAGTTGCCGGGCTAGATCGTGGAATTGATACGGACGCACTTCGGGGCGTGCGGGTGGAAGTAATTACTACTACTTCTGATTTAAATTCGGCACCAATCGATGCCGCTGATGCATATTTGCGCCTGCACTTGCTGTCACATCGCTTGATGGCTCCTCGAACCATAAACCTTGATGGCTTATTTGGTTTGCTGACTAACGTTGCCTGGACCTCACTTGGCCCAGTTGCCGTTGAAAACGTTACTGAGGTAGCTATCAAAGCCCGAGCCAAAGGCATCAACTTAAACGTGTTTGGCCTCGATAAATTTCCACGCATGTTGGACTACGTCGTCCCAAGCGGTGTGCGAATTGCAGATGCAGATCGGGTTCGACTTGGCGCCCACCTAGCCGTTGGCACGACTGTCATGCATGAAGGTTTTGTTAACTTCAATGCAGGCACTTTAGGTGCCAGCATGGTTGAGGGACGAATCTCAGCGGGCGTAATAGTTGGCAATGGCTCCGACATTGGCGGTGGCGCAAGCATTATGGGAACCCTCTCGGGCGGCGGCAAAGAAGTAATTACAATCGGCGAAAACTGTCTAGTCGGCGCAAACGCAGGTGTTGGCATTTCACTTGGTGACAGCTGCGTGGTTGAAGCCGGTTGCTACATAACCGGTGGGTCAAAAATCACACTTCCAGATAGCACGGTCGTTAAGGCAAAAGAGCTATCTGGCGCAAATGGTTTGTTATTCCGCCGAAACTCAGTTTCAGGCGCGCTTGAGGCAGTTACTCGCGAAGGCACTTGGGGTGGGCTAAACGAAGCCCTGCACAAAAACTAAGTTCTAATTAGCGCTTAGCTAAATCGACATAGCCACGTTCAGCTTCACCAATGTAAACCTGACGAGGTCGTCCGATCTTGGTGTCAGGATCGGTAATCATTTCCTGCCACTGTGCGATCCAACCTGGTACTCGACCAATTGCAAACAGCACGGTAAACATCCGAGTTGGGAAACCAATTGCGCGGTAAATCAAACCAGTGTAAAAATCGACGTTTGGGTATAGCTTGCGCTCAATGAAGAATTCATCACTTAATGCTGCGTCTTCAAGTTCGCGAGCAATATCAAACAGTGGGTCCTGAACGCCAAGCATCGTCAGAATGTCATGCGCATGCTTGCGCACAATTGCAGCGCGTGGATCGTAACTCTTGTAGACCCGATGACCAAAGCCCATGAGCTTTACGCCGTCTTCACGATTCTTTACTCGCTGAATGAACTGCTGAACTGTGTCGCCTGAGCTTTGAATGCCTTCAAGCATTTCTAGAACCGCCTGGTTAGCGCCGCCGTGCAGTGGACCGAACAGCGCATTGATCCCAGCGGAAACAGATGCGAACAAGTTTGCATGTGAAGACCCAACCATACGAACTGTTGATGTCGAGCAATTTTGTTCGTGATCTGCGTGAAGTATGAAAAGCATGTCAAGTGCTTTAACAATGGCTGGGTTTACTTCATACGGTTCTGCTGGAACACCAAAAGTCATGTTCATAAAGTTTGAAACATAGTCAAGTGAATTATCTGGGTAACGAGATGGCTGACCAATTGTTTTCTTGTAGGCATAAGCAGCAAGAGTTGGGATTTTCGCCATCAAGCGAATTGTTGAAATCTCGACCTGACGCTCATCAAATGGATCAAGCGAGTCTTGGTAAAAAGTTGAAAGTGCACTAACCGCGCTACTCAATACTGGCATCGGGTGCGCATCACGCGGGAAGCCATCAAAGAATCGACGCAGGTCTTCGTGCACCATGGTGTGCATGCTGATGTCCTGAGTGAACTTACTTAGTTCGGTAGCACTAGGCAGATGACCATAAATCAAAAGAAAAGAAGTTTCTAGAAATGTGCTTTTTTCTGCAAGCTGCTCAATTGGGTAGCCGCGGTAGCGCAAAATTCCATTGTCACCATCGATGTATGTAATTGCAGATTCACATGAAGCCGTATTCATAAATCCATGGTCAAGAGTTATGTGGCCTGTTTCTTTCAACAGTGAAGAAACGTCATAACCCGAAGCGCCAACTGTCGCCGGCACCTCACCAAGAAGTAGTTCGCCATTTGGGTGGACAAGTTTTGCTTGGGACATAGGACAAACTTACTATTTGTAATGTCAGTAGGACTAATCAGACTTATTGACTACTGGTGAATAACCCATTAATCGGGCAAGTGTTAATTAACCGTTAACCGTGCAACAGCGCTAGCGATCCGCTCATCAGTGGCAGTTAGGGCAACTCGAACATGGCGCTGGCCCGCTGGGCCATAGAAATCTCCTGGGGCCGCCAAGATGCCCTTCTCGGCAAGCCAGTTAACCGTTTCAAGACAATCAGTCCCATTGGTCGCCCAAAGATAAAGGCCGGCCTGAGAGTGCTCGATTTTGAAGCCGGCAGATACGAGTGCGGTGTGAAGTAGATCACGTCGTTTGGCATAGCGCGCTTTTTGCACTGCAACGTGTGCGTCATCGCCAAGTGCTGCAACTGTTGCCAACTGCACTGGTGTTGATACGAGCATGCCAGCATGCTTTCGCAAAGAGACAATGTCGGCAATCAATTTGGTATCGCCCAGGACAGCGCCAGAACGATAGCCGGCAAGATTAGAACGCTTTGACAACGAATGGACTGCCAAAATTCCCGTGAAATCTGAACCACAAACTCGCGGATCCAAAATTGAAATTGGTTCGGCTTCCCAACCAAGCTCGATGTAACACTCGTCACTGACTACTGGTGCAGACAGTTCTCTACCGCGAGCAATAATTTCTTTAAGTTGATTTGCACCTAGAACTTCACCCGTTGGATTACCGGGAGAATTAACCCAAATCATGTCAGCATTATCTGGGATGTCGGCAGCTTGCCTGTAAGTTACAAACTTGGCATGAGCCAGCAATGCGCCAACTGCATAAGTTGGATAGGCAAGTTCTGGAATTGCTACCGTGCTGATTTGATTCAAACCAAACACAATTGGTAACCAAGCAACAATTTCTTTAGAGCCAATTGATGGCACAACTTGATCTACCGTTAAATCGGCAGACAAAATTCGCTTGGCCCAAGAGACCCAAGCTTGCCTTAGTTCGATTAAGCCAGCTGCAGTTGGGTATCCCGGAGCATTTGCTGCTGCTGCTAACGCAGATGTAATAACTTCTGGAGTGTCATCGACTGGAGTTCCAATGGATAGGTCGACAATGCCATCTGGATGCGTTCGTGCAATGTCACCTGCTGCTGCAATACGATCCCAAGGGAAATCTGGTAACCCATTTGCAAGTGGTGAAATCAGTTAACTCACCTGTGGTGGAAGTGACTTGATTTCTTCTGGGTCATTGCTGGTCTTGCCAGTCTTTGAGGCGCCACCGGGTGAACCTAGGGTTTCAAAGAATGCAGTGTTAACTCCCTTGAAGCTCTCCCACTTTTCTGGGACATCATCTTCGTAATAGATAGCCTCAGTTGGGCAAACTGGTTCGCAAGCACCACAGTCAACACATTCGTCGGCCTGGATGTACATCATGCGATCGCCTTCGTAGATGCAATCTACTGGGCATTCTTCGATACAAGCCTTGTCTTTAACGTCTACACAAGGCAGTGCAATCACATAAGTCATTTTCGACCTCCATACAAATCCTGCGAGAAAAGTAACTTTCTCAGCACTCCAAACTTACCTGTCTATCGAGTTTTTTGTTGCATCAGGCTTGGGATTCGGGAAGTATCTACGAAATTTTGTTGGGTAGGCGTAGGACTGGCAAGACGGCTGTCATCGACAGCAGAATCGCTCCCGCAATTATGTAGGCAGTTGAGTACCAGGTAACAGTGAAAACCAAGTCCTTGTTGATGGATTCGATTGCCAGGCGGAGTGTTACTAAAACCCACATAACCAAAAACACCGTACCGGCCAAACGCGTTTGAAATTGCCGATTCAGCCAGAGGAGTGTCAGTACACAAATGCTCAGAGCTAGAAACAATCCATATGGAATTCGGATTCCTGCCATAACAATGCGATCGGCATGCGCAAAGCCTGCGATCGTGCTTACAAATAAGCCGACCACTGCGCTAACTAGAACTATTCGAAGCTTTGTCATTTAATCAACCTAGTTGACTTCACTTATTTGGCCCTATCAATGCCATTAAACAAATCAGTTTCTCGACCCAATTCGTCAAATGGTCCAGCTGATTCTCCAGCAACCAACCGGTAGTACTCAGTTCCCAATACTTGTGCACCCATGTTGTTGGATAACGCAAAGAAACCTTCTTCGGTACTTATCTGTGTTGCATGCGCGCGAAGCGCGCGCATTTTCTGATCTGCAAACTCACCACCATTAATTGCAGTAGTCACAAGTTCATCGGGACAGGCAAACGGAATCTCTTCTGGATCCTGCGCGGCAAATCCTGTGTCTTCACCCGCAGCTTTCAGCATCTCGATACCAGCGCGCATCACACTTACTGGAAACGCAGTCCAATAAACCTTTTCGATTAGCCAAGGTGCACCTAGCTCGGGGGCAAAACTTGGAGCTGCCGCCAACTCACGCGCATAAGTTGCAACGCGATGTGCCTGAATGTGATCTGGGTGTCCGTATCCACCGAAATCATCGTAGGTAACTAGTACTTGTGGGCAAGTCTCGCGGATTATTTTTACTAGATGCTTTGCGCCTTCTAATAGATCTGTGCGCCAAAAACAATCGTCACGATCGTTTGGCGGCGTGCCCACCATTCCACTGTCACGAAAAGCATGCGGTCCACCAAGCAGTCGCCAATCAGTGACACCGAGTTCAGTCATTGCTGCTGCTAATTCAGTGATTCGGTGTTTGCCTAATTGATCAGTTTGATCGGCCGCAAAATGCGCTAACTCTGGAACTAAAATTTCGCCCTCTTCACCCAGAGTGCAAGTAACTAAAGTTACCTGCGCACCAGCGGCCACATACTTAGCCATAGTTGCCCCACTGCCGATGGTTTCATCATCTGGATGGGCATGAACCAATAACAAACGTTGATTTTGGCGGTCGACCTGGCTAGTTGTCATGTACCAACTGTACGAGACACTCGATAGTTAAACATGGCAGGATCAAGGGGTGAGCGAATCCTTTCCACGCCAAAGTGCTGCTACCCGCAATTTTCAATTAGGGGCTCCGCGCAGTTTCCATGTGTGCGAAGCAGGCGATCAAGTCTTGTTTTTACGTAGCGATAGCGGGCGCGATTCTGTTAACTCACTTTGGATTTATGACGTAGCAAATCGCGTTGAAACCAAGTTTGCTGATCCGAGAGTCTTACTAGCTGACGATTCAGAAGTCCCTGCTGCCGAACGTGCGCGTCGGGAACGAATGCGAGAAACAACCTCTGGAATTACTAGTTACTCAACCGATAATTCCGGCACAAAAATTGCCTTTGCATTGTCCGGGCAACTATTTGTTGGGCAAACGTCTGATCCTAATTTGAATAATTTGGTTGTGGACGGTCCAGTCATTGATCCAAGGCTCTCCCCTGACGGCAATTACATTGCCTGGTCCAACGGCAAGGATTTATTGGTCGCCAACTTCTCGGGCAGTGAAGTGCGGAATTTAACTAACGAAACGCAAGCAAACATCGATTGGGGTTTGGCAGACTTCATTGCTTCCGAAGAATTCGGCCGCATGCATGGTTACTGGTGGTCTCCCGACAGCGACAGTTTAATAGTCGAATCTGTTGATGATTCCGATGTGCAAACTTGGTGGATCTCAGATCCGGCAACTCCAGCTAAAACTCCGCAAGAAATTAGATACCCCGCAGCGGGAACGAAGAATGCTGTTGTGGGTCTGGAGAAAATTTCTATCACTGGCCAACGTGAAACCCTTCGGTGGGATAACGATTCATTCGAATATTTGATTTCAGTTTCTTGGCAAAAGGATTGCAATGCGCTAATTACTGTTGCAGATCGCGCCCAGCAACACTTTGTAACTTATTCGGCAACTGCTTCAGGTCTTGAAAATGTTCACGAAGTCACGGATCATGAATTTGTTGAAGTAATACCTGGTCAACCCCGTTGGCTAAAGGATCAAATTGTTTGCATTATCGACAATCGTCAATCTGATACTCGAGAACTACAAATCGCTGGCAAGACTATCTCGCCAGCAGGACTTCAAGTGATGTCAATTGTTGACATTAAAGATGACTACATAGATGTAATTGCTACTCAAGACGCCTTGTCACGTGACTTGCTGCGTATCGGATTTGATGGGTCGATCACTGAAATTTCGCAGGGTGGCATGGCAAGCGCCACCACAACAACGGCAGAACTGCAGGTAGTTGTTGAATCTCGTCTTGATACCAACACCCGCAGTTACCAACTTCGTCGTGGTGTTAAAACCGAACATTACTTTGATTCATTAGCTGAATCACCAGACTTCACTTCACAGGTACATATTCTGCAAACTGGAAGTCACCAAGTGAATACCGCTGTGCTGTTTCCTCGAGACCATGTTTACGGCAGCAAGAAGTTACCGGTGATGATGCGTCCATACGGTGGCCCACACGGACCGCAGGTTCAAAATGGGGCCCTGAGTTATGCAATCGATCAGTGGTTTGCCGATCAAGGTTTTGTTGTCATCATTGCCGACAATCGCGGAACAGGTGGCCGCGGGCCAGCATGGGATCACGCGATTTATCAAGACTTTGTAGCGCCAGTAATTGATGACCAGGTCAATGCGGTTATTGATGTTGCAAAGCATTTCCCTGAAGATGTTGATTCCAGCCGCGTTGGAATTACCGGGTGGTCATTTGGTGGTTACTTATCCGCGCTGGCTGTAATGAAGCGGCCAGATGTTTTTCACGCTGCAGTTGCAGGCGCCCCAGTAACTGAATGGCTTTGGTATGACA
>CAIYGJ010000149.1 GCA_903925705.1 uncultured Actinomycetes bacterium
GTGGAGTAAATAAAGTTACTGCGCAAATTTCCGAGCGATTTTTGTAAGTTAATTAGTTTGCAAATAAAAAAGACCCGGCCGCTTGTGCCGGGTCTTTTTTGATCTCCTCACTAGTCAAAAATTTTGGCAGTTACTTTATTTACTCCACCTGAGCGCTCTTGATTCCAGGTATTCGAAGATAGTTCCTGCAAAATTTCAATCCCCAAACTAGCGCCAACGCCAGTGTGTTCAAGACCGTTATCAGTAACAGTTATTTCACTTTCGGTACCAGAATTGGCAACATCAATAGATATCACAGTTGCCCCACCATTTCGAAGTGATCGCAAAATCGAAATTTCAATTGCCGTAATGGCTCGGCGCACAACACTTTCAGGATTTCTCTCGCCACTTACCGTCCACAAAATATCTGTTTCTTGACCCCAGGTGGCCATGATTCGCTCAAATTCACTTTCAATCGAGAAATCATCGATTGAGCCGCGGATTAATTTAACTTCTCCCACCAGCGTGCTCGCACACTCAATTGCTCCCCGACAGTTCGCAGGCTGATCCAAATCCAAAAACTGGCGCAGATCCGAAGCAATTAAATCCAACGTGATTGTTGGTGAGTAGTTTGCAGCAGATGCACGTTGCGCAATGGATTCCCAGTATTGAATCTCAAGGCGCAGCAGATCATTCTCATTAGTAGCTTGATCAATGATTTTCTGACGATTTTGTTGCGAAAGCTGAAGTAATCCGGTCGTCACGATCCAGATAATTTCAATCACCGTGGCGGCCAGCGCAAAAACTTGTAATTCGAACACGGTAATGTACGGCGCAGTTGAAAACGTGGGTCCAATTATGGCCAGCAACGTCAAAATCAAAAGCATATTCAGATATCCGAAAGCAGAGTTTCGCTTACCTCTTTGGATTAACTTTTTGCTAACAACCAAAATCATTAAGTTGACTAGCAGTCCTATTGCCAACGGAACAGCCGCTTCATTAATTGGCAAAATTCTGGCAGCTGCAAGAAATAGTGTGGTCACATAAAAGGAAAAAACTACGGGAATGTTTAACAACGGGGTTCGTGAAATAATGTTAAAGGCATCTCTAGGCGAAGCAATAAACTCCGAGTCAGGCAATTCGGAAAAGCGACGTGGCCTGCGTTGGACAAAAATAAGACTCATCACTGTCTGATATGCCTGACGTGCAACAAGAATCCAACTGGCGCCAGAATCACTTGCTTTTACTATCAACTCTCGGAAAACATTTTGAAGTTGGAAATTTGATTTGTCGAAGTCGGACTTTGTACCAACGGGAATAGACTGCGCAAAGTTCGATAAGTAATCTTTTTGTTTGCCGAGTAATGGAATTTGTGCAGCGACCAACTCATCTAGTTGTCTTCGGTAGCGATATTTGGAATCCATAATCAGCGATGTGGTAATCAACCAAAACAATGTGATTGTCACACTAAATGGAATGCGCTCAATAGCGCCAATACCGGTAAGCCCAAACACGGGTATCGCAGTGCCAACTACCGAGCTACGGATTAATCCTCCGACAACCGCAACGAGCAGAATAGCGAGCACTGAAGCTGACTTTAATTCTCGATTTGGAATTAAGAATTTGTTCGCAATGAAGAGAAATGCTCCAAACGCCAAGTATCCAAGCGCGCAAACTATAAGCCAGGCAAAAAAACTTTCCTTTTTCGTCCAAAACCCTGGTTCGATGATGGGTTGAAACAGCACAGCAATCGGTGCAGTCCATAAGTATGCACGCAGCGTTATCGCCCACGGTCCACAGATACGTTCCCACGCGGTTGGCTTGTAGTTCATCGTCATGTATCAAGTGTTGCGTAAAGTCATGCAAATTACTCGACCCCTAATGACCATTGCGGTGTTAGCTGTCTGCCAAGAATCAGATATGGTTACCTGTCATGAGACTTACTGACTTCTGGGATCGCATGGAGCAGGCCCTTGGCGCCGGATATGCCAGGTCGTGGGCAGCTGATTTTCATGTCCCGAGTTTGAACGGTAGAACCGTAGATCAGGCCCTTTCCCAAGGCGAGGACGCCCAGACGGTATGGCGGGCAGTTCATCAAACCCTTGATTTACATCCTAAATATCGATAATTGACCGCTTCGGCGTGTCGAATAGCCATTCGAACAGGTGTTCGATAACGTACTACTGCGAGCCCAAAACGGTTCCAAATAAAGCGCAAGGCCAGGCACGGAATCCAAATCTAAACTCCACAGGATTCCGCGACACACAGGCCGACACGTTTTGATAGGAACTGTCGTAGGTCGCAACTAACGTTTCGGTTCTAATCAAAATCAATACTTTGATGCGAATCGAAGTCACAGTAGGAGATAAGAAAATGGCAAGTGCAAAATCCGCAAAAGAGCCAACCGCTCGCGAAACTAACGATCGCGACAAGGCGCTTGATACTGCGCTAGCTCAAATCGAACGCCAGTTCGGCAAGGGCTCAATCATGAAGCTCGGCCAGGAAGATCGCGTTCCTGTTGAGGCCATCCCAACCGGTTCCATCGCATTGGACATCGCTTTGGGTATTGGCGGCTTGCCACGCGGTCGCGTAGTTGAAATCTACGGACCTGAATCTTCCGGTAAGACCACACTTGCGCTGCACGCAATTGCAAACTGCCAGGCCCTTGGTGGCATTGCCGCATTCGTAGATGCTGAGCACGCATTTGATCCTGAGTATGCCAAGAAGCTTGGTGTCGACATCGACAACCTCTTGGTTTCACAGCCAGACACTGGTGAACAAGCTCTTGAAATCGCAGACATGCTAATTCGCTCTGGCGCATTGTCATTAATCGTTATCGACTCAGTAGCTGCTCTTGTGCCACGCGCTGAAATCGAGGGCGAAATGGGCGATAGCCACATGGGTCTTCAGGCTCGCTTGATGTCCCAAGCTCTTCGCAAGATCACCGGCGCGCTTGCGTGCCTGGGATGCAAGCATACGCACGTCGCGGTGCCGCCTCAAATCACAACTGGCGGTGCCTCATGAGTCGCGCTATCGAAGTTGGTGAGCCGAATTGGAAGCCACTTGAGGGA
>CAIYGJ010000150.1 GCA_903925705.1 uncultured Actinomycetes bacterium
ATCTTGCGCCAAAGTTCGAACGTGCAACCGGTCATAAGTTGGTTGTAGTTCCCGACACATTAGGTGGCATTCTCAAAAGAATCGAAGGGGGTGAAAGTGCTGATTTAGTCATGTTGCCAGCGCCAGGAATTGCAAATCTAGTGAGGCAAGGAAAAGCAGCGGATGCTGATGTGCGAAATATTGCACGCTCTAGTGTCGGAATGGCAATTCGCAAAGGTACAAATAAACCCGATATCTCCACTCCTGAGGCTTTTAGAAAATCAATGCTGGCTTCCAAGTCAGTCTTTATTTCTGACCCTGCGCAAGGAGGTTTTGTAACGCCGCACTTACTCAATGTTTTTGCTCGCTTAGGTATAAGCGAGGAAATGAAGAGCAAGATCGTCTTCACCAAAACAGCAGGAACAGCGGGCATACAAGACACCATATCCTCCACTAACGTGGACATCGGATTAAACCAATTACAAGAATTTTCGCCAGTTAGCGCAATGCAAATAGTTGGCCCGCTTCCTGGCGACTTAGGCCTAACTACAACTTTTGCCAGTGTTGTATTGACTGGTGCAAAAGAAGCGCAAGCCGCACAGGCTTGGATAAGCTTTTTACGTACTCCCGAGGCCGCTTCAGTTATTAGGGCAAAGGGAATGGAAGTTGCTTGGTCGGAAAGCTGCAATGCAAGTCCAGTTACGGTGCAGATTCTTGGCTCAGGCGGTCCGGTTGTGAACAAAGATCGCGCATCTTCGAGCTACTTGCTATGGATTGATGGCCGATCCAGAATGCTGGTGGATATGGGTGGCGGTGCATTTCTACGATTTGGCGAAGCTGAAGCCAAGTTGACTGATCTGTCGCTTGCTGCGATGAGCCACTTTCATCCGGACCATGTTGCAGATTTGCCTGCATTATTGTGGCTCAGTAACCGTGTGAGAAAAGAGCCTCTTCCATTCTTTGGTCCTTCAGGTAACGCTAAGGTGCCTGGTGTCAACGAATTTCTTTCACGTTTATTTGATGTTGATAAGGGGGCTTATCAGGTATTAGGAACTTCCATGGGCGCACCTCAAGTAGGCGACGAGGGGGGAGGGGTCAAACTTGATGTCAGTGCGGTCGACATAACAAAGAACGAGCCAACCACCATATTTGACCGAGATGGCATGAAGGTCACTGCGTTGACTATTCCTCATGGAAACATTCCAGCGCTTGCGTACCGCGTTGAAACGCGTGGTGTCTCAGTAGTGTTTAGTTCAGACCAAACCGGAACCAACCCAAAGTTCGTCGACTTTGTTCGGGGAGCCAATGTTTTGATCATGCATATGGCAATACCTGCTGGAACTACAAATCCACTTCATGCTGCGCCAGTCGTGATTGGTCGTATAGCGCAACAGGCAGGTGTTGGTCGACTTATCGTTAGCCACATTGGACCCTTTGATGTCAATGCTGCAGTTTTAGAACTCAAGACAGCCTATTCTGGGCCACTAACTGTAGGGGCCGACTTGCAGTGCACTCCAGTAAAGCCTTAAGTGCGGCCTACTTGATTAAGTAAGAAAACACATTGATGGCTTCCGTATCATTTTTTAAAGCACCTGACCACGCCAAAAACATTTCTTCCCTCTAACTCAAAAAAGTGGCGCTTTGCTTTTATGAAGAACTACCATCAACTTTGCTCAGCGACGCGTTCGAGTTTCCTGCTTAGGATCCATGACAGCACCAGAAAAATAATTAGCATGACTATGCCAAGACCAGAGAAGGCATCGCTCATTAGCTTCTCAGATAAATGGCCAAATGCATGTCCAGCAGAAAGAACTGCACCAGACCAAAGTCCTGCCGCAACGAAATTGAACGCTAGGAATGTAGGCCAGGTTAATCGTGACATACCGTAGGCAAAACCGGCGACACC
>CAIYGJ010000151.1 GCA_903925705.1 uncultured Actinomycetes bacterium
AACAACTTGATCGGTACCGGTTAGTGACTTATCTGCTGGAATAGCTGCCAGAACTTCAACAGCTTCGCTAGCGGCCTCAACTAGAGGAGCGCGAATAAAGACCGCGTGGTAGTCAGGTTCGCCGATGGCAGGGATGTGAAGGTCAATTTCAAATGAATCAACTTGTCGACCGAATGCATTGCGCTTTGCCGTGATGTTTAACCCTCCGATAGTTTCTTGATCTGCTCTGCCATCTGAAATCGAATCAGCCAACATGATCAATCCCGCGCAAGAGCCATACATAGGTATCTGAGAACGGAGTTCTCGCAGGGGTTCAAACAAATTATTTTTAACCGCAAGGATGCTCATTGTGGTTGATTCCCCACCAGGAATAACCAATCCGGCAATGCCCTGCAGCTGCTGCGCAGTTTTAACTAGACGAACATCGACATCGAGCTGTTCAAGGCAATGTGCGTGTTCTCGCACGTCACCTTGGATTGCGAGAACCCCAATTACTGGGGACATGGCAACTACCAGCCGCGCTCAGCCAGGCGATGTGGCACCGGAATGTCAGCAACGTTGATTCCTACCATTGCTTCACCCAAGCCGCGTGATGCCTTTGCAATTTCGTCTGGGTTATCAAAGTGCAGTGTTGCCTGCACAATAGCGTTTGCCCGCTTAACAGGATCGCCTGACTTGAAAATTCCTGACCCAACAAAGACACCATCAGCACCTAGCTGCATCATCATTGCTGCATCGGCTGGAGTAGCAATTCCACCAGCGGTGAATAGCACAACTGGTAACGCACCCTTTTCAGCAACTTCACAAACTAAGTCATAAGGCGCCTGAAGTTCTTTTGCGGCGACATAAAGTTCGTCTTTGCTCATTGAAGACAGCCGGCGAATCTCACCCTTGATTGTGCGGATGTGACCGGTTGCATTCGATACATCTCCGGTACCGGCTTCACCCTTGGAACGAATCATCGCGGCACCTTCGTTGATGCGACGAAGCGCTTCACCAAGATTTGTAGCTCCACAAACGAACGGAACTGTGAATGCCCACTTATCAATGTGATTGATGTAGTCAGCAGGAGTTAAAACTTCAGATTCATCGATGTAGTCAACGCCAAGACTTTGAATAACTTGAGCTTCAACAAAATGCCCAATGCGAGCCTTTGCCATAACCGGAATGGATACTGCCTGAATAATTTCATCGATCATGGTCGGATCAGACATGCGAGCTACGCCACCCTGAGCGCGGATATCTGCCGGAACGCGCTCAAGTGCCATCACGGCAATAGCGCCCGCATCTTCAGCAATCTTGGCCTGCTCTACATTTACGACGTCCATAATGACGCCACCCTTAAGCATGTCGGCCATTCCACGCTTTACGCGGGTGGTGCCTGTTACGCCAGTGTTTGCTGCATCGGTTGCCATGTTGATCCTCTTGGGGTTTCTAGGTTCCCCCAAGTCTAGCGAGCCGCAGACTTTTTGCTAGTCGGCCAAGGCTGGCGGGATTTGGACATCCAGATCCACAGGCACGGGAAGCTTGGCTCGACCCGCTAGCCGGAAGAACTTAACCAAGAATTGCTCACGGATTTCAAGGCAATCGCGCACTGCATCGGAATGGAATTGCTGGCTCATTTTGATTCGTTCGCTGACTTGCAGCAGTTCGTCTAATAGTGCAGAAGCATGTTGGTTGCTTCGGATTTCATTGACCTCTTCAGGTTCATCCATGGTCATTACCAAAATGTTTGTTAACTCGTCTTCGACGTAAGTTCGTTGTATCGAATACAGGTCCTGCAAAATAAGCACCTCATGAGCTGCCTGTCCCCAAAGTACGCAAAGGGCTGGATCAATTCCCGGTACGGCAGCCAGTTCAGCTACTATTCCTCCGCGCCGCACCAGTTGACCGTGCAATGCAAGCTCAGTAACTTCTATTCGATGATGTAGGCGATCCAAGCGTCCTGCTTGGTAAGACAAAAACCAAACCGCTAACGCGATCGCAACTATGGCAATAATCGATTGATTAGTCATTAATCACTCCGCGCTTCTGGTGTAATACGACCGCGTCCAAGGCGGCCGATCATTTGTCCGGTTAAGTCAGGTTCAACTTTTACGCCAGGAACTCTAATTGACTCGTAAACATCTACGATGCGCTCGGCAACCACCGACCAATCAAATTCTGCAGCACGCAATCTACCTTGAGCACTAAGTTCCGCCCTCCGATGCGAATCGTCTAGTAAGCCTGAAACCACATTTGCCAAATCAGATGAATTTTCATTTTCAAATGTCATTCCAGATCTGCCATTGCCGAGCACTCGCTTAAACGCCTCTAGGTCGCTTGCTATGACGGGAGTTCCACTAGCCATTGCCTCCAATAAGACAATCCCAAAAGATTCACCCCCGGTATTTGGCGCGACATAAATAGTTCCGGAAGCGAGCACACTGGCTTTGTCTTCGGGAGAAACCATACCGAGCACTGTCACGCTTGCTCGATCTTCGCGCGAAAGTGATTTCAGAACGTCAGCTGGCTCACCAGGACCGGCAATTAATAATCGAACGTTTGGATGTTTCTGCCGAATGGCTGGATAAGCCGCAACTAATACAGCTAAACCTTTCCGTGGTTCGTCGCCTCTGCCTAAAAATACAATTGACTGATTATTACCGGGCCAACCAAACATAGGTTTGGCGTTGTTAAATGCTGAAACGTCGACACCATTGGGAATTACTACGGCGTCGCCACCAACGTGCTTGATTAAAGTCGCGCGAGCGGCTTCACTTACGGCAATTCGCGCTGAAACTTTTTCCATTGCAGTTTGAGCAAGTTTTGAAAGCGTTAACATCATGCGAGATTTGTCCATTGAGGAATGCCAAGTTGCAACAATTGGCCCCTTGGCTGCCCAGCACGCTAGTACCGACAAGCTCGGGGCAAGCGGTTCATGAACGTGAAGAACATCAAACTCCCCTTCTTCAATCCACCTAGAAACTTTACGAGCCGCAATGGGTCCAAAACTTAATCGAGCAACTGAACCGTTGTACTTTACGGCTCTTGGCTTTCCAGTTGAAACAACATACGGCGGCAACAACTCATCAAATTCAGCTGGGGCTAAAACGCTTACATAATGACCCATACGAATCAAGGTTTCGGCCAAGTCTGCAACGTGTGCACTGACTCCACCCGGGATGTCCCATGAGTACGGGCAAACAATTCCAATTCTCATGACGTAATGTCCTGAAGCACTAAGTCAGGCCAGACCGGTTGAAGTTGGTGCCAGTTTTCTGGATGACTTCTAATATGGTGCTCGAAGTTAGCGACCACTAGCTTTGTGATTTCTTGCGCCCGCCGCAGGCGCTCTCGTCCTTGCACTGGGCTTCGGTCGAAGATTATTTCCGAGTCAAATGAAATCACTAGCTTTTCGCCGTCATACCAGGGAGCGCAGGTGAACAAAGGCCTTCCAGTGTCAAGTGCTAGTAACGCAGCACCAATAGGTAACGCAGCACGATGTCCAAAGAACTGATTTCCCATTCCGCTCTTTGCCACATCTCGATCTCCAAGCAACGCAACTAATCGACCTTGGTTCACATGTTCACGCAAATACTCATATGTGCCGCCATCACCTGTCAACGCCATTAACGTAATCCCCCGAGATTCTCTGGCCTTGAGGAATTTCTGAAATACTCCCTCTGGCCGGAGACGTTCTGCAACGGTACAAAGTGATCCAAAGTATCTGGCTGCCCAAGCTCCGGCCCAATCCCAGTTCCCTAGATGCGGCAGGGTTAATACTGCTCCGCCAGATTTCAGTGCCTCAAGTAATTGAACTGAGTTTTCAGCGCGAACTCGATCTAATAACTGCTCATCGTTCCAACGAGGCAACATAAAGGTTTCGCAGTAATACCTCATGTAACTTTTCATAGCTCGCAGACTAAGTGGCCTGATTCGCGGATCATCTAACGCGCAATCTAAAACTCTCGACAAATTCAATTCAAGTTGCTTTATAGATTTTGATTCTCTGTTCCAGGAAATTTGGGCGGCTTTGTCAAATAAATAAAAGGCTAACTTCGTAGGCATAATCCACAATGCATTCCAGCCCAGCCAAAAGCCGATATCAATAAGTCGCGATTTCAAACTTGCAACACCAATTGCTTGCGCACAAAAAGGATGCGCTGTACGACCGTGATTGAAGAAACAACTGCAAGTAGCACTAACGCGTACGGAGTAATGTCTATAACAATTCCTGAAAACAACAATGCGAGCCAAATGATTAGATTCCGCTCAGCACGTTCAGCAATCCCAACTTTGCAGGTTGCATCTAGTGACTCTGCTTTTGCCCGCGCGTAGCTCGTAAGCAAACTCATAACGAGTGAAATAGTTCCAGCGATCACAGCTAGCGAACTGGTTTCGCTATCCGAGGCCACATAAAAGTAGATCAGCGCGCAGATTACGGCAGCATCCGATACTCGATCTAACGTGGAATCTAAAAATGCACCCCAAGGTCCGGCTGTGCCGAGCATGCGCGCCATAGTTCCGTCTAAAATATCAATCAGACTGAAGGCACCAAACAGTATTGATCCGATCAGGAATTTACCCTGCGCCAAGAAAACTATTGAGATAACTACAGTTGCCCCACACCCGAACCAAGTAATTCCATCTGGAGTTACTTTTAGGCGCACTAAAGTCCTTGCAATCGGGTCGATAAACCGCGCCAATGAACGACGCGCGTTCGCGTTATCAAGCACGATGAATTCCTCTACTGCCAAATGGCCGCTACTATTCGTAGGGATATGACGATGTTACCGAGTCAAGGCACACCCGATGGGCATCCGCACGTATTGATCTATGTGATTACGTCTGAAACATCAGACCTGGCGCAGGTATACGCCAACATGGGGGCAAAACCCTGGAGTCGCGACTCGACTTTCGCCACATTTGAAAATCATCCAAACTTGATTGCGATTGTGCATCGCCCATCTCAAGGAGATCGAAGGATTCTCGATTCGTGTGATGCTTTCGTTGCTTCCCTAGATGGCGCCGCTGGCGTTGATCCAAAGATCATTGAGATGTGGTCCGCAGCTCGTGATGCCACGCTTGCGCGTCACATTTTGGCCTTCAACGTAGTGCATGGTCGCGCCGACTTTGATGAACTGTGTGCTATTTCCAGTCGCGTTTTAGAACCTGACCTATTAATTCGATACCTTCCAATTGATTCTGACGACGAACTCTCCTTAACTGGTGTCTACGACATTCTCACCAGCGAGATTCACGCATTTGTTGATTCAAATTGGATTACTAAGGCGGCTGATCCGGAACACATCACCATCACAAGTTCCGCGCGCGAAGACTTGTTTGATCAATTGGCCTACCTGGGCCTAGATGATTCGACTTTGGAAAATCACCAATCTGGTTTACCCATTAGCGTGACAAAACTTGAAGCTGCTTGGTCACACCCTGACGTAGTCACCATTACCCCAATTGATGACGGTATCGGGGCGAGCACTTTTGGAACTTGGCTAGCTACGCTTTCCCCAATTTGGGTTCCCATACTTTCGAATGGTGAATCTGCTTGCGAAGCAACTGATGCAACCGAACGTATTGGGATAGTGATTACCGAAGATTTGGCGCGTACCTGGGGACCAGCAGACCCGATAGATCTGTTCGAAAACATGATTTCGTCGGTTCGACAAATTGAAATAGTTGAGTCAAATCAAATTGCACTTACTTCGAAAGATTTGACCCCGGGTAACACGATTCGATCTGCGAACTCCAGTGCGCTTTTAGTCGCTCCAACTTTCTGAAAGTATCAAGCGAGTTTGTTCTATTAATTCTGGTAAAACTTTTGTGCCACCGATGATTGGCATGAAATTTATGTCCCCTGCCCAACGCGGGACGATGTGCTGGTGAAGGTGATCAGCAATTCCGGCGCCAGCCACATTGCCTTGATTCAAACCGATGTTAAATCCCGCCGCTTTCGCAACAGTTCGAAGTGTCCTCATTGCCTGTGAAGTGAGTTCACCTATTTGAGTAACTTCTTCGAGTGTTAGTTCGTCATACAGCGGAACGTGTCGATTTGTGCACACCAATAAGTGACCACTGTTGTACGGGTATTTGTTCATCACAACAAAAGCTGCAGTACGTCGAACCACAACTAGGCCCTGCGAATCAGAGACTCCTTGCGCTATACAAAACGGACAAGTATCGGCATCAAAATTTCCAGCTTCATCCGCTAAGTACTCCTTGCGGTGTGGCGCCCAGAGTCGGTCCCAGGCTTGGGGTCCACGAGGATCCGCTGACATCTAATGCTCAGATTTGAACGCGCGAGGAAACAATCTCGACGATCTTCTTAATTGCGTCAGCGACTGGTACCGCGTTCTCTTGAGTCCCATCGCGGTATCGGAAAGATACTGCGCCCGCAGCAATGTCTTCATCACCAGCAATAAGCATGAATGGGACCTTTTGCGTTTGGGCAGTACGAATCTTCTTTTGCATGCGCTCATCCGAGCCATCAACTTCGACGCGAATCCCTTGCATGCGCAATTGATTAGCCACACCTTCAAGGTAATCGACGTGCGCGCCAGCAATTGGAATTCCAGCTACTTGAACTGGAGCTAGCCATGGCGGGAATGCTCCGGCATAGTGCTCAAGCAAAACGCCGAAGAACCTCTCGATAGATCCAAATAATGCTCGATGGATCATGATCGGACGGCTACGCGTGCCATCAGAGGCCTGGTATTCAAGTTCAAATCTTTGCGGTAATTGGAAGTCCACTTGAATTGTCGACATCTGCCAGGTGCGACCAATGGCATCACGGGCCTGAACCGAAATCTTGGGACCGTAAAACGCCGCGCCACCAGGATCTGGAACTAGTTCGAGGCCAGATTGTTGTGCCGCTTGCGCAAGCGCAGACGTAGCTTGCTCCCACTCTTCTTCGGTGCCAATAGATTTCTCTGGATTTCTAGTTGATAGCTCTAGATAGAAATCATCTAGTCCATAATCGCGCAGTAAGTCCAGGACGAAACCCAAAAGATTTTGCAGTTCGCCACCCATTTGCTCGGGAGTGCAATAGATGTGTGCATCGTCCTGAGTCATGCCGCGAACCCGAGTAAGGCCGTGGATTACACCTGATCGTTCGTAGCGATAGACCGAGCCGAATTCAAACAAGCGAAGTGGTAACTCGCGGTATGACCGACCTCGCGATTTGTAAATCAAGTTGTGGAACGGGCAGTTCATCGGCTTTAAGTAGTAGTCCTGACCTTGCCGTTTTACTGTGCCATCTTCATGCAACTCTTCATCCAGATGCATCGCTGGAAACATTCCTTCGCGATACCAATCCAGGTGACCAGACTGCTCAAAGAGTGCACCCTTGGTGATATGCGGAGTGTAAACAAATTGATATCCCGCATTCTCGTGACGAATCCGCGAGTAATCTTCCATCTGGCGTCGAATAACTCCACCTTTGGGGTGAAAGACAGCCAAGCCAGAACCAATCTCGTCTGGGAATGAGAAAAGGTCTAAGTCAATACCGAGGCGACGGTGATCCCGCTTCTCGGCCTCTTCCAACATATTTAAGTACTGCTTGAGTCCATCTTTAGTTGGCCACGCAGTTCCATAAACCCGCTGCATCGATTCATTCTTTTGGTCGCCAAGCCAGTAAGCGGCTGAGGTACGCATTAACTTGATTGCTCGTGCGTCTATGTACCGAGTATCAGGAACGTGCGGTCCGCGACATAAATCGCACCAACGCAGTTCCCCGCTACGTAAATCGATGTTGTCATAAATTGTTAGTTCCCCGCCGCCAACTTCCATAACGTCCTCAGACATGACAGTTGCATCTTCATCGGCACCCAAGAGGCGAATCTTGAACGGTTCATTAGCTAATTCAGTGCGGGCAGACTCGCGATTTGTAACGCGGCGTGAAAATTTCTGTCCTGAGTTAATGATTTCAACGCATTTTTTTTCAATTGTTACCAAGTCGTCCGGCGTGAAAGTGCGAGTGGTGCCAAAGTCATAAAAAAAGCCGTCTTTAATTGGCGGACCAATTCCAAGCTTTACGTCGTCGAATACCGCCTGCGTAGCTTGCGCGACAATGTGGGCAACGCTGTGCCGGAGAACCGAAAGCCCTACTGGATCGCCAATGAAAACTGGTTCAACGACATCGCCATCATGCAATCCATGGCTTAAGTCAACGACTTCGCCGTTTACCCGGGCAACTACGACTTGCCGTGCCTTATCGCCAACGACGTCATAGGCACAAGCACCTGATTCGATCTCGGTAGAGACGCGATCGGATCCGACCAAAACGTGTGGCACGAAGAGTTCCTTTTCAAACGACAACGCTCAAAGTCTACGGGAGCGTTGGCAAATGGCCATATATTTACCGAATCGCGAGAGTCTGAATCAATACTTAGATTTCTAAATTGAACAAATTCTCAATCGGAGCCAAAATCGGCTCAAAGCCTTGCATGGTGGCGCCCCACTTACTCCAATATGCGTACGCAATAGTGACTATGACCATCGTGAGGATCAAGATTATGTTGCTTCGTTTAGCTCGATAATCCTGACTAACTACTAATTGCGCAATTCGTGACGAGAACTCTCGAACCGGGTTCAAAATTCTCTGCGCCCAAGCGTATTCACTTGCAAGGACGATTAATCCAACAATGATTACCGCCCAGCCAGGTCCTGGAAATAGTAAAAAGAAAATTCCAAGTCCAACGATCGTCAGTCCGACAACCAAAATAATGCCGCGCCAAGTTGCGTCAAGGGCTCGATTTGAGCGAACTGAATTTCGCCGTCCCATGTAATTGCCATATAGGCGATCACTAAACGACTTGCGCTCTTCTGGGTCCTTACCCACGGAACTCATGGATTCAAATTCTCAGATCTTTTGCCATTAAAAATGTTGCGCAATTTTTCAGTTACTAACCCAGACGCAAGCACCTTTCGATCTACAACGGTTCCTGCAAAATCTAGTTTTGCCAACTCGGAAACCGGATGTATGTCTCTTGTTGAAGATGTGATGAACAATTCATCAGCGTCCCACAACTCCGCTGGATCTACGTCTCGCTCAGATATGTTTAATCCAGCACTACGCGCTAATTCAATCACGAGATCTCTGGTGATTCCCCGTAACAATCCACTCGCCTCTGATGGCGTGAAGATCTCGTCATCTTTGACTGCAAATATATTTGAGCCGGTACCTTCGCATAGTCGACCTGAGGAATCACAGAAAATCGCTTCTGAGAATCCATTCTTTTTAGCAGCATCAAGTGCAAAAACATTTTCGGCATACGACGTGGTTTTGAGGCCAGCTAGTGGCGAGTTTTCATTTCGAGTCCATGGGACTAAAAGTAAGGTAGTGGTTTCTGGCCACGGCGCCTGTTCAGCCATCGAGATTACGAGTGTCGGTGAATTCGAGGACCGATCGGAACCTAACGGTCCAGATCCACTCGTTAGAGTCACACGAATTCGACCGAATTCAATTTCCGGATTTTTTGCAAGAACTTGATGGATACCTTCAGAAATTAGTTGTCCATTGGGCGCCGATAAACCTAAGCCATTAGCAGAGTTTGCCAAGCGCGCCAAGTGTCTATCAAGTGCAAACACTTTGCCATCAGTAACTAGCAACGTCTCGAATACACCATCTGCAACTGTGAAGCCGTGGTCAAGAACACTGACTTTGGCATCGTCAATTGGAACGAGTCCATCGTTGATCCAAAAGTGGGTAATCGTCACAGCCTTAAGCCTATCGACTAGTGTGTTGCAAAGTTTGGAGCTGAAATTGAATCTTTAGATTTGTCGAATGACATTGCAGCAATCGAAAGCAACCGTTCGGCCTTCAGTTCAGTTTCGTGCCACTCACCAATAGGGTCACTTGCCCAGGTAATTCCGGCGCCGGTTCCAAAGTGCAACATGTTTGCGTCACTAGTTTTTTCTTCCCAAAAGGTTCTAATCCCAACCGCGAGTTCAGCAGTTTGTTCATCTGCGTTAACCCAACCAAATCCACCGCAATAGATTCCACGTGGCCCCTGTTCAAGGCGTTGGATAACTTCCAGAGCACTGCTCTTTGGTGCGCCACTGACTGAACCTGGTGGTAACAAGGCCAAGAGGATTTGGCTCCATGACGTGTCTGTAGGTAAGGATCCCTCGATGTCGGAGACTAAGTGCACAAGTCCGGGATGTTGCTCAAGACGCAATAAGTCAACAACTTTTACCGTGCCAGATTCACAAACCTGACCAAGGTCATTGCGAACCAAATCTACAATCATGATGTTCTCAGTTTGATCTTTTTCAAGCAGTTCATTCGCCACTTTTGCGGTGCCCTTAATTGGACTAGATCTTAGGGTTTGTTTATTGCGAGATAGAAACAATTCCGGCGAAGCGCTAACAATGCGCACATCGTCAGCTAAACCAGAAAGTGATGCAGGAATCTGTAAGGCACTTAAATATGGTGCTGGATTATGTTTTGCGAGCAAATTCCAAAGCGCAACCACATTAAAATCTTTTTCGATTGACGCGCTAAGCACGCGACATAGATTCGCTTGATACACCCAGCCTCTTGCGATGTCTTGCCTAATAGTCTCAACTGCAGCGACATACTCAGCCATTGAAAGGGACGAGCTCCAGCTTTGAACCTCGATGGCATCGTGATTCAAATCGTGTCCAAGTTCGACCAGCTTTTCTAAGTTGAGTGGCTGCAGGTCACTAAATCGAAATGCCTGAAAATCTCCCTCAAATGTCTGGGTAACTGCCCACCAACCTGCGCCATCCAACCTGCTAACGTCCGCTGTGGCTTCAACGAAATTTGTCGCCATATAGTTGCCAAAAATTGCAACTGCGAGGCCCTGACTCATGCCTCCACCTTACGAACCTTCTCGGGCTGACTTTGAACCCATGCCGTAATTGGGCTAAGGTAACGGGGTCAGGCTTAGCCTGTACGCGGATGTGGCTCAGTGGTAGAGCATCACCTTGCCAAGGTGAGGGTCGCGGGTTCGAATCCCGTCATCCGCTCGGAAGAGCTCACATTGGGCGACCCCGGTGGAGTGGCCGAGAGGCGAGGCAAGGGACTGCAAATCCCTGTACACGGGTTCAAATCCCGTCTCCACCTCATAAGTGAACAAACGGTAAGTGAACAAACGGTAAGTGAATACAACTAAACATCCGTTTTACAACGGTCGATTGGCGCAGTTGGCTAGCGCGCTTCCTTGACATGGAAGAGGTCACAGGTTCAAGTCCT
>CAIYGJ010000152.1 GCA_903925705.1 uncultured Actinomycetes bacterium
CGGTAAATGCTTCTTAAGCAACTTAGCCAGGTAATGACGGTTGTCATCTATGTTCTTTAGGACTGCCTTTAGCCATGGCTCGCCCTGGTTATAGGCAGCAATACTTGCCCAAACTCCCAATAACGAAGAACGCCAAGGCGCAGAGAGTGGAAGCAATGCAAGTCGATCGTTTATGGCTGAATTGTCAGCCACAATCTGCGCGCACTTTAGGCCGGCGAGGTTCCAAGCTTTGCTGGCTGAAGTTATGCAAAGTCCGGTCTCACGGGCAGCATCGCTGACATTTAAATAAGGAACAAATCGAGCTTCATTGAAAATCAATGGGGCATGAATCTCATCGCTGATTACGAGAACGCCATATTTTTTGGCAAGCTCCGCTATCTTTTCTAACTCATCCAGAGTGAATACATGGCCAACTGGATTGTGTGGATGACAAAGGATGTATACCTTTGCGCCAGCAGCAAATGCATCTTCTAGGCCAGCTAAATCTAGCGCCCACCCATTGCCATGGCGGGCTAGTGGAACATCGACAGCTTCACAATTTGCTTCTTTAAGCCAAGTGAAGAAATTCAAGTAGACCGGAGTATTGATAACCACTTTGTCACCTGGTTGCGTCCAAAGCCTTAGTACTTCAACGCCGGCAACACCAACGTCAGTTACTAAATAAAACTGGTCTTTGTTAACTGCCCAATCCCAATTGCGTTTTGCGTAGTTTGCAAATGCCTGTGGCAGTTCTGGTGAAATCCCCGAGTAGCCAGTATCACTTCGCTTAATCATGTCTACCAATACTTCGCGAATTGGCTTTGCGATTGGGAAATCCATTTCTGCAACCGGCAGGGGTAAAACATCTTCGGGAAAACTGCGCCACTTAGCGCTACGACGTTTGCGAAGTTCAACCAATGAATCTGCAGCAACTCTGACCATATAGTCAGGCTAGCAATGCTTATGGCTTAATGATGGTGATACCCGGTAATGGGTTAGTACCTAGTCCAGCAAGCGCGTCGGGCACTTCTTCCAGCGAAATAGTTCGTTCCACCAAAGTGTCAGGACGTAATGTGCCATCTGCAATTTCAGCAAGCATCTGTGGGTATTGCGCAGCTGACATGCCGTGGCTTCCCATGATTGAAAGTTCACGTCCGATTACGGTGTGCATCGGAATCGTCGCCTGATCTTTAACTTCAGCTGGTGGCAATAATCCAACTTGAACATGTCGACCCAAACGACGTAGAGATTCAACCGCAAGCTTGCTAGTGGCAATACTTCCCAATGCATCAACCGTTAAGTCAGCGCCGGCAGGGGAATACTTCTTAATCTCTTTAACCACATCATCGTGTATCGAATCCAATACGTAATCTGCGCCAGCGAGGCGAGCTCGATCGCGCGCTGGATTTGAAGTATCAATGCCAACAACAGTGGCGCCACGTGATTTTGCAATCATGATTGCGGCAAGGCCTACGCCACCACAACCAAAGATTGCAACGGTTTCGCCGGCTTGAACTTTTCCAACATGAACAAGTGCTCGATACGAAGTAGCAAAGCGACAACCTAACGCAGCAGCAGTTTCAAAACTC
>CAIYGJ010000153.1 GCA_903925705.1 uncultured Actinomycetes bacterium
AACTTGCTCAAGTACTTTGACAGCCAACTTAAACACTGCAGGGCCATCCATAGTTAAGTAAGCAGTTCCCTCAACCCCACCCTGCTTAGCGCGCCCTGGCACACACAGAATATCGCGTTGACTACCATCCGCATGTAAGGCTGTTGCCAAAATACCTGGCTCTTTCGAAGCTTCGAGAACCACTGCCCCAGCACCATCACCAAACAAAACAGAAGTAGTGCGATCTTGGAAATCCAAAATGCGAGAGAAAGTTTCTGCGCCGAGAACCAATACTTTTTTGTAAGTGCCCGTACGAATAAATGCATCCGCAATTGCGAGAGCATAAATAAAGCCTGCACATACCGCCTGGACATCAAATGCTGCGCAATTGGTATGAGCGCCCAACTTGTCTTGCACTACGCAAGCCGTGCTGGGGAAGCCACCCAAATGATCGGGTGTCGATGTTGCCAAAATAATCAAATCGAGATCTTCAGAAGTACAGCCAGCCGCCTCTAATGCCGCTTGGGCTGCCTTGACTGCCAGATCACTCGTGAGTTGATTTTCTGCAGCAAAGTGACGAGCAGAAATTCCGCTGCGAGTCACGATCCACTCATCACTAGTTTCAAGACCAATCTTCGCTAGACGTTCAACCAAGTCTTGATTGCTCAAACGCTGCTCCGGAAGATAACTTCCAGTTCCGGCTATCCGTGAATAAGTACTCATGATTGCTTTGTCTCCGCCGCAAAAGCTAGAGCGATCCGCTCTACCATGCGATTTTTTGCTGCTTCATATGCGCGCTCGAGCGCAAAACCAAATGCAAAACGATCCGCTGAACCGTGGCTCTTAATAACGCAACCACGTAAACCCAATAATACCGCCCCGTTATAGCGGCGATGATCCACACGCTTGCGAACACGTAATAAGGGCACCATGGCACAGATCGCCATGAGTTTAGTCAGCCATGAGCGATTAAATTCTTGTTTAATTAGACCACTCATCATCTTTGCCAAGCCTTCACTGGCCTTCAGGACAACGTTACCCACAAAACCATCGCACACCACGATATCCGTAGTGCCTTTAAAAATATCATTACCTTCTACGTTGCCATAAAAGTTGAGGTTTGTTTGGCGTAGCAACTCACTCGTCTGCTTCACTACTTCATTACCTTTAATTACTTCCTCGCCAATATTCAGAAGACCGATGGAGGGATTTTGTGTACCATCGACTACTTGAACCATCACGTTAGCCATTTGTGCAAATTGCACCAGATGCATAGGCTCACAATCTGCGTTAGCACCAAGATCTAACATCGTGGTACCGCGCCCTTTTTCATTCGGGATTGCAGTAGCAATTGCAGGACGGTCCACACCGTCCAGCGTTTTGAGGATATAGCGGGATATGGCCATCAAGGCGCCAGTATTACCAGAGGAAATGATCGCGTCAGCTAGGCCCTCTTTAACCTGCTCGATGGCAACCCGCATGGAAGAATCTTTTTTACGACGCAATGCCACCTCAATGGGGTCATCCATCAGGACGACTTCACTAGCAGAAATGATTTGGATGCGTTCCACCAGCGCTTTGGGGAATTGACTCAAGGCTTGCTCGAGCGCCTCCGAATTGCCAACTAAAACAATCTTTACATCAGTATGTTTTTCGAGAAAATCACAACAAGCGGGAACAGTAACGACTATCCCGTGATCTCCGCCCATGGCATCGATAGCAAGTGTGACGCTCATAAAATCAAGTATTGCTGCAAGTGGTGTTTTCAAAGAAAAAAGCGGCTTTTATTGGAGCCGCTTCTATCTTTTAGACTAAGAAATTAGTCGTTTTTTGTTTTAACAACTTTACGACCACGGTAGTAGCCGTTAGGTGAAATGTGGTGGCGCAAATGAGCCTCACCAGTTGTGGCTTCAACAGCCGTAGCAGGTGCGGTCAAGAAATCGTGCGCACGGTGCATGCCACGTTTGGATGGGGATTTTTTATTCTGTTGGACGGCCATATTGAACTCCTAAGCAAGGCGACATTCTAGCATGAAAAAACCGTCAAATACTTGATTTATTCTTAAAACGAGCTTTGATCTCAGCACAAAATGAGAGGAGTTGCATCAATTTTTCTTCATATTTTTCAATATGTTAAAGGGATTCTGAGGTTTATCTGAAGCTTCGAAGACTTCTCCTACCTCCCCAAGCGAAGCCACATGCGCCTGGCAGGCACCTTCTGGATGCTTTGGAATCAAGGGGAAAGATAGCAAAATTTCATCTTCAATTAAGCTCAATAGGTCAAAATGCTGACTTGCCACCAAAGGTTCCTGCTGATCATCCTCCATTGGAAAGGCATCAGCCTCCGCTTCAGTCGCGACCATCACAAATCGACTCTCTTGAACCAAGTCCAAGCCACAATCTTGTAAACAGCTCTGGCAAACCAAGTGAATACGGCCTTTTATCCCCAATTTTAGGATTTGACGCGGTTCTGAGCCAGGAGATTCGGCAAAATGGGTACTAATCTGCCAATGAAAACCGTCACCTGGCTCAATGCTAGAGGCCTCCTCAGCCAATCTTGGTAAGGCTGAGATTTCCAGAAAACCAGTTCCTTGGTAGGACTGTGGGGCGCAAAAATCAATCCTTCTCAAAGCACTGGGATCG
>CAIYGJ010000154.1 GCA_903925705.1 uncultured Actinomycetes bacterium
TTCAGTACAAAACATCCGTATTGGACTTTAATTGCGAGCGTGATTTTTCTACTTTTCACGACTCGAAAACTCTGGCTGCCACGCGTCAAGTAGCTCACCTCGCGGTCTCCGGATGCGAGAGATTGCCTTATTCTTAGGGAGTGACGATTCGCGACATTGGCAAAATCTTGGTGATCGTTCCAACGTACAACGAACGCGAGAGTTTGCCGGTAATTGTTGCAGGAATCCGCACAACCGAACCCGAAGTACACGTCTTGGTTGCCGACGATAACTCACCGGATGGCACTGGGGAAGTGGCTGATCACCTGAGATCTATTGATAGTTCAATTCACGTGCTCCACCGATCAGCGAAAGCCGGATTAGGCGCGGCCTACCTAGATGCCTTTAAATGGGCCAAAGCTAATGGATATGACGTGGTTGTCGAAATGGATGCCGATGGCTCACACCGACCCGTTGACTTAACAAAAATACTTGATGCCTTAAGTGACAACGATGTGGTTCTCGGTTCGCGTTGGGTTAAACAAGGCAAAGTTGTTAACTGGGCAAAGAGTCGAGAAGTTCTTTCACGTGGAGGAAACCTTTACACCAGAATGTGGCTCGGTATACCTATCAAAGATGCCACTGGCGGTTTCCGAGCATATCGAATGAGCGCATTGGATCAAATGGACATCGAACTGGTTGAGAGTCAAGGATATTGTTTCCAAGTAGACATGGCTTGGCGGGCAGTCAAAGCTGATCTGCGAGTCGCTGAAGTTCCAATTACGTTCGTTGAACGTGAACTAGGTGAGAGCAAAATGGATAGTTCGATTGTTAAGGAAGCTTTGTGGCGGGTTACTCAATGGGGAATCGAAAAGCATGTCTCTGATTTGAAACGTATCTTTGGTCGTTAGTGATCGTTGTTGCCTTCGGTGGCTCAGTTGTCGTCGACATTTCGAAAAGCTCATTCTCTCAAAAGAGTTGCTCCGCAAATTTTTCGATCATAACTTTTCTACATGTCGATTCAATGGCACCCTCTAGGTATTAATAGATTCTGCAAATAGAAGCGTTTCAGCAGCAAGCGCCCAGAAAACTCCGAGGCGAAAAATTTGCGAAGCAACTCTTTTGAGCAACGGACTGATTTCTGGAGCGCTGAGCAGCTGAAGCCAACCAAAAGAGCAGAATTAAGAAGCTTTTGCCCGGACGACTTCGAGGCGTTCCTTGAGGATGCCTTCTAGGTCCTTGATTGTTCGGCGTTCTAGCAGCATGTCCCAGTGGGTACGCACGTGCTTGGGCTCAGCTGCAGGCTGGATTTGGACTCCTTGGCGCAGACCTTTGGATCCACAGGCACATGGCCAAGTGTCTGGAATTTCATCAGCCTCTACCGAAAACGGCAAGGTAACCCGGTGCTGATTTTCACACACATAAGTAGTCAGTTCCCGAGGCGCGTATATTCCCGAGTCGGTTTCATAGCTCGTTGTCCCCAAACGTGAGCCACGCATTGATTCACCCATAATTTCCCTCCCATGGATGGTTGATTTGTCTTGGATATGGCATACCCACAACTAGCCATAATCAAACCCGACGTGATCTAATAGGTGGCGAATGTGCCGAAACCAATGGGTTATATACCGTAGGAAGTACCCGATAAGATACATTATGTCAACCAATCAATATCCAGGCTCAGCCATTCTTACTCGAGTTTTCCTACCTTGGTTCCTTTGCCAGCAACTCTCCTAGAATCGTTTCTAGGGCGCGCTCAGTAGATCCTGGGGAACATTTTGGCAGGCAATTACCTCAAGGTATTCAGACCGAAATCTGCAAACTCTAGCTAGTTGCGAAATTAGGCAAAATCAGAAATCGGTGGGCAAGCACAAACCAAGTTTCGATCCCCATAAGCACCATCTAGGCGGCGAACTGAAGGCCAATACTTAGTCTCACGAAGCCTTGCCACCGGATATGCAGCTTCCTCACGGCTGTAAGGATGCTCCCAGTCTCCGAGTAGGTATTGCGCAGTATGAGGCGCATGGTGCAGCGGATTGTCCTCAACTGGCCAAATCCCATGCTGAACCTTGTTGATCTCCTGCTTAATGGATTTCATGGCCTCGATAAAGCGATCCAGTTCGAATAGGGATTCACTTTCAGTTGGCTCAACCATCAAAGTGCCAGCAACTGGGAATGACATTGTTGGCGCGTGGAAACCAAAGTCAATCAAACGCTTAGCAACGTCATCTACGGTCACGCCAGATTCTTTGGTGATGTCACGCAGATCCAAAATACATTCGTGCGCAACGAGGCCGTTGGCACCAACGTAAAGAACTGGGAAATCATCACTCAACTGCTTTGCAATGTAGTTTGCCGAAGCAACAGCCACCTGAGTTGCCTTAGTTAGGCCTTCACTGCCCATTAAGCGAATGTATGACCATGGAATTGGCAAGATACCTGCGCTACCCCAAGGTGCGCCGCTGACTGCTCCTACCCCACCATCGGCATAACCGCGAGCAGTTGGTCCAGCTTCTGGGCGAAGTGGATGTGAAGGTAAGAACGGTGCAAGATGCGCACGCACACCGACCGGACCTACGCCTGGACCGCCGCCGCCATGTGGGATTGCAAACGTCTTATGCAAGTTCAGATGCGAGACGTCAGCGCCGAACTTACCTGGCTTTGCTAACCCGACAAGTGCATTTAGGTTTGCGCCATCAACGTAAACCTGGCCACCTGCGTCGTGGATCATTGCGCAGATATCTGAAACTGTGGCTTCATAAACACCGTGAGTTGATGGATACGTGATCATCAACGCAGCTAATTCATCTGCATTTTCCATAATTTTGTGCTTAAGGTCATCCATGTCGACGTTTCCAAAGTCATCACAATTAACCACAACAACACGCATGCCTGCCATGACGGCCGAAGCAGCATTTGTACCATGTGCTGAACTTGGAATCAGGCAAACTTTACGTTGCTCATCTCCGCGTGATTTGTGATAACCACGGATTGCTAGCAGTCCGGCAAACTCCCCTTGTGAACCTGCATTCGGCTGCAGCGAGACTGCGTCGTATCCGGTTATCTCAACTAACCAGTCTTCAAGTTGGCGAATCATGGTCAGGTAACCGTTGACGCTGTCCAGTGGTGCAAATGGATGAATTCCGGCGAACTCTGGCCAGGTGATTGATTCCATCTCAGTTGTGCCATTTAGTTTCATGGTGCAAGAACCAAGAGGGATCATCGAACGATCAAGCGCGATGTCTTTGTCAGAAAGTCTGCGGATGTACCGAAGCATTTCGGTTTCACTGTGATACGAGTTGAAGACAGGGTGCTCTAAGTAAGCCGATGTGCGCAGTAACTCTGCAGGCAATGCTTCCACTTCTAGTACTTCGGAGTAATTAGCTGGAAACGAACCGCCAGTCACTTCTTTGAATGCAGTCCAGACTTGTTCAATCGTTTCTTGGCTTGTGGTTTCATCTACGCTAAGCGAGATTGTGTCCGCATCTATTTCCCAGACAGTGATTCCTCTGGTTCTGGCGGCGCCTACTACTGCGCGCGCTTTGCCAGGAACCGAGATCCGAATTGTGTCGAAGAAGTCGCTACTTACTGCCACTCCCCCCGCTACTAAACCTTGCGCTAGCGCTGTGGCTCGACGATGAACGTTTAAGGCAATTCGCTGGAGTCCATCTGGGCCGTGGTAAACCGCGTACATCGAAGCCATAACGGCCAGTAGAACCTGTGCGGTACAAATGTTGCTCGTAGCTTTATCGCGTCTGATGTGTTGCTCGCGAGTTTGTAGCGCCAATCGGTAAGCCGTATGACCGCTTGCATCAACGCTCACGCCAACCAATCGACCTGGCAACGATCGTTCAAGGCCTGTCCGCACCGACATAAACCCTGCGTGAGGTCCACCAAAGCCCATCGGAACACCAAAGCGCTGCGATGATCCAACCGCAATATCCGCACCAAGTTCACCAGGTGATTTAAGGACCGTAAGGGCCAACAAGTCTGTTGTAACTCCAACGAGAATGTCGCGCGCGTGAGCCGTGGCAATAATCGATTCGATGTTTCGAATTCGTCCGCTGCTTCCTGGGTAGCTAAGTAGCGCTCCAAAACATTCCGGAAGTTCGTTTGCATCTACATCTATCAGCGCCAATTCAATTCCAATTGGTTCAGCGCGCGTTGCTATAACTGCGAGTGTTTGAGGATGAGTATCGGCATCAACAGCGAAAACGTTTGATTCACTCTTTGAAATTCGACGCATCAACGTCATGGCTTCAGCTGCCGCTGTGGATTCATCAAGCAATGACGCACTTGCTATGTCTAGTCCAGTTAAGTCTGTGACCATAGTTTGAAAATTAATTAGCGCTTCTAGGCGACCTTGCGAGATTTCAGGTTGATAAGGCGTGTATGCGGTATACCAAGCTGGGTTCTCGGTGATGTTACGCAAGATTACGCCTGGTGTGTAAGTTCCGTAATAACCAAGACCGATCATCGAAGTTAGAACTTCGTTTGCATTTGCAAACAAGCGCAGTTCGGCGAGCACATCTGCTTCTGATTGACCGCTTGCTAACGCAAGTGGCATTGAGTTTTGAATGTTTGTTGGTACGGCATCTTTGCTCAACTGTTCAAGTGAGCTGTAGCCGATAAAACTAAGAATTTTTGCCAAGTCGCTGGTATTTGGACCGATATGGCGGTCTGCAAACTGTGCGTATGAATCCTGCTGCGCTTGCACTGACATTGTGTACCCCAAAACAATAGACGGATAGACCGTTTCCGGTCCTCCCCCTCTGTTATGGATACTTCAGAGTTGCTGATTCCAGGTGGTCCTTGCGCCTGAGAGGTTCTGGGGAGCATTGCCCCTTCGGCGGCGCACTGGCTGTGCGCTCTCTCCCACTAGGATTCGATAGCATTTAAATGTTACAACGAAATTGCCAAATATGCGGCTATTCGCCAGATACTCGAGCTCTACGACGCATTGAAAGTTCGTCGTTTCCGTTTGTAGTAGTACCAGTATCCGAGATGTCCGAATCGCTCACTGCGTACTCCGACTGGTCGCTTGGCAATTGCGAAAGTGAGCCTTCAATTTCCTGCCACACTCGCCCAATTGCAATACCAAAGACTCCCTGGCCGCCAGCAAGTAAGTCGATAACCTCATCCGGCGAAGTGCATTCATAAACGCTAACGCCGTCGCTCATGAGGGTTACTTGAGTCAAATCTGTCGTGCCACGTGCTCGCAGGTGTTCAACCGCTGTACGAATCTGTTGAAGTGATACGCCAGTATCCAGCAGACGTTTGACGATCTTAAGTTCCAAAATGTCACGAAATCCATACAGACGTGAAGTTCCCGAACCAGTAGCTGGGCGAACTGTTGGAAGCACCAATGAAGTGCGTGCCCAGTAATCCAGCTGTCGATATGTAATTCCAACGACTCCAGCTGCAACTGGTCCGCGATATCCAACTTCTGGCAACGAGTCCATTGCACTGTCGTCAAATAGTAAGCCCTGCTCGCCTGCCTTAATAGCCGCAGCATCACGCGCGATATCGCGATGACGTTGGGCTGTTGTATCTGGCGTATTGCCTAGATCAGACATCGATGCTCCTTGCGGACAGCAGGGAGAGGCGACTTATCGCCCCGCGGGGAACCTGTGTCCTTTCACAATAGAACTAGCGAATATCCAGGTCAAAGACATCGGGTTTCGACACGCCGAAGTCTTGACCTAAACCTTTAGTTGAGACTAATACCCCATTGTTTTAGGGGCGCATTGCGCAAGGACATTTGTGTTTATCCGGATACCCGAATCTTGACTGGTCACGAAGCTCGAAAATGACTAACTAAAGTCATCCGGTTGAATGTCGTCCAGGAATGCCCGAAACTTGTCGAGCTCTTCTTGAGTCATATCAGTATCTGTAAAGCCTGACTCGTCTGATTCGAAATCGTCGTCTATCGCAAGGTCCATACCAGCAAAATCCATAACTTCCTGCGCAACAAACACCGGGACCTTATTGCGAACTGCTAAAGCTACTGCATCGGAGGGACGAGCACTGATCGAGTCATGGTTTAGGAAATTGATAATGGCATAAAACGTGCCTTCAACCAACTCGCTTACGGTAACTGAAGTTACCTGACCACCCAGTTGATTGATGACATTAGCTAACAAATCATGCGTGAGTGGTCTTGGTGAGTTCACGCCCTCAAGGGCGAGCGAGATAGCGGTAGCCTCAGCCGTACCGATCCAAAGTGGCAAATACCTTGTTGCCTGTTGATCGCGCAAAATCAAAACTGGCTGATTGGAGGGTAACTCCAGGCGAACGCCAACAACATCAACTTGTCTCACATCGCCCATACTATGCGTTACTGGCTATTTTTGACGTTCGATAACTTCGCGAATCAACAGTCCATGAAGAGCGGTTATTGAGTTTGCGAGTTGCAATGTCAACTCCTGCGCCTGCGCACTGGCATTTGCGGTTTTACCTGAGGCAGCACTTTTCACTATCGGCGCAAAAAGATCTACTTCCCTGCTGGCGCTGGACAGCACTGTTTTTAAGTGTCTTGGCTCTAAACCAAAACCACGAAGAGTGAAAGCTAAATTGACAACCGCTGACGCAGTGACAGAGAAGTAACCTTGACTGTCTGGCTTGATAAGTCCAAACTCAACCATTTGGTCAATAAACTCAGCATCCGCACTAGTGTCTGCCATAAGTTCAAGACGATTTAATCGAACTGTAAGTAATTGGTTTGAAAGATCAATAGTTTCAGTACTAATTAGTGCCTGCGGCGCCTTAGGTGTTACATCACCAACGGCTACCGGCTGTAGACCTCGATTCAAGGCATCGATGTGCTCTTTGATGACTCGCAATGGCAAGAAGTGATCTCGTTGCATTCGCAACACGTAACGTAATCGCTCTACATCAACCAAGGAGAACTTCCGGTATCCACTGGCTGTGCGTTCTGGCGCAACTAAACCATTGGTTTCTAAAAACCTGATTTTAGATATCGAAATGTCAGCGAATTCATCGCGGAGCCGGACCAGAACTTCACCAATGCTGAGAAGAGCTGGTGAATCTTGCGAGAAGTCGAATTCCGTGACATTCATTTATTGGCCTGCAATTGGAGCCAAGACAAACACAAAGCGGAACTTACCAATCTGAAGCTCATCATTGTTATTTAACGCAGTAGTGCTTACGCGATGCTTATTAACGTAAGTGCCATTGAGGGAACCTGAGTCGCTGAGGACCCAGTCAGTTCCAACTAAAGCAACAGCGGCATGCTTTCGGGACACCGTGACGTCATCGAGGAAGATCTTGCTGTCAGAGGATCGACCGATAGTCATTTGTTCGCTTGCCAGAAGTGGAAATTGAGTTCCCTCGAGCGCTCCTCGACGAACCACAAGATAAGCCGATCCGCTAGCTAAGTCACTAAGTTTGGCTGCATCTATCGGGCTAAACTCGCCCGTTTCCGGCCCACCAGCAACTGGAATGACACCAGTGGCGTCAACTTCTAGCGATACCGCTTTAGTCAATTCTGGTTCGTCGCCATTACCACTCATGTCTCTACCTTAACGTGAGGGTTAACTTGATGTAAGTGCCTGGTAGGCAGCTGAGTCCATAAGAGCAGAAGCTAATTCCGATGCATTTCCGGCAACCCGAACATCAACGATCCAGCCATTTTTGTATGGATCAGAGTTCAGGGTGTCAGGTGCAGTCTCGATTGCATCATTTCGGGCAACAACTTCTCCAGAAACTGGTGCATAAATGTCGCTCACGCTTTTAGTGGATTCCACTTCGCCACACGTGCCACCTGCGGTCAGGTTGTCTCCGACATTAGGTAGCGAAACAAAAACTATGTCGCCAAGTGCGTCTTGGGCATAGTCCGTGATTCCGAAGCGAATGGTTGATTCATCGATAACCTGAACCCATTCGTGTTCGGCGGTGTAATTCAAATCTGCAGGTATGTTGCTCATAAATAAAGCGTACGCCATCGAGTCTTAAGAATTTGGCAGGGGCACGATCGCCGAAATGTCCACATTTTCGCTTTCAGTAATCTTTACTGCCCCACCGCCAGAGCCAACCGTATCTACTAGGCCACCTGGGATTTCCAGGGCTGGAACCAAAACAGACGAGTCGCCGATTACCGAAATAACTATAGGTATCTGCAAAGCAGTGCCACTTACCGTAACTCCGCTTGGGCTATCTGCAAACCAACTATTTGCAACAATACGTACCGCAAGACCACGATCCGAGATCTGAATTGCTGTAGCTCCGGCATCGCGAAGTTCTTGTATCGCATCGATCAATGTCGATGCAGTCAGGTTTCCTGTGATTGCGATTTGGATTCCCGATCCAACAATGGTTTCACTTCCCGCCAAGACTCCAAGTGCATCAGCTCTTCGCTTTGCTTCATTGAGAGCTGAATACTCGTCACCACCGAGCAGAGTTTCTCGAGCATTTTCAAGCCTGGTGTTTTCTGCCTCTAGCCTCGCCTCGCGTTGCGCTAAGTCATCGAGCAGACTGACAAGATCGCTTTGACGCGCATTTGCAAGGATCGAATCATTTGCACTTCCAGAGATTGCCGCAGTCAACGTGAATCCGAGAACGATAAACAAGACGGTAATCACGAATTGCGTTCCACTGCGTTGTGGACTTAGCGAACGCCTAAGTCGGAATCTAGCTTCCTCTGAAGTTCGCGCAGGTCTAGCTCTTCGTGGCGCTGAATGCGATCCCATCGTTATGCCTTTAGCAAGTGTCGTCGAATCGCGGCCACGTTTGCGAAGATACGCATGGTTAGAACTACGACTACACCAGTTGACATCTGAGAACCCACTCCAAGTTGATCTCCAAGAAACACAATCAAGGCTGCAACGAGGACGTTAGATAAAAATGAGATGACAAAAATTCGGTCGTTAAACAATCCATCGAGCACAGATCGAAACGCACCAAATACTGCGTCTAACGCTGCAACTACAGCGATCGGCAAGTATGGCTGCAACCAAACTGGAACTGTGGGCTGCAAAAGCAGACCTAGGACAATCCCAACTAGCAAACCTATTGCTGGAATCATGACGCGTCCTCACTGTTCTTGGATGTTGAACTTGCTGCTGGCAACGAGATGTTTCCGACCCTTTGCAGTTCCCAGATTACGCCGTACTTCGCTTCTAACTCCTCAAGTAGCAGTCCGGAGGGGTTCTCCCGAAAGCGCCCGGCCAACTGGTCCGCGTCGGGACCAATTGCTGAGATTACATACGGCGGTGACATAGGTCGGTAGTTAACCAAGATCGCTTCCCCGGCCGCTCTAATAGCTGAGGTTGGAGTCATCCTGCGGCCATTGATCGCGATGTCTGTGGCTCCCGCTTGCCACAAGCCATTTACGACCATCTGAAGGTCGCGGTCTATGACTTTGCCTGGGTGGTTCTGGTCGCCTAATAGTGGGTCTAGCGGAGCGTCATCAATCGTTACCGTTACCCCATTACCAACTACTTCAGTCTGACCGGTTGCAATCCGAAGCCGTTCCAAGCGATCCCGCGCTTGTTCACCAAGTGATGTGCCAGCCAAGGTGGCCGCTTCCGCATTCAACAAGTTGTCCTGTGCAGTCAAAACGGTTGCTTCCAATTCCTGGACCCGCCGATCGGCTGCCCGAACTCGATCAACCAGGGCATCCCTTGTTACCGAGTTTTCACTTGCTTGAATTTGAGTTTGGGCAATTGCCATGCCAAGGACCAGAGTTACTAAAGTCGCGGCGCCTGCGATGAAAATGACCCGAAAGCGACCCTTATCTTGGTTGGGCAAAGTGTTTGCATAGTCCGATGCCAGTGCATCTGCCAACAAAGCATCAAGTGAGGCATCAACTCGCATTAATAGATCGCCTCATTACAAACACTTGGCGGAAATACAAGAAACCTGCATACCAATACATCGCGATGCCCCAGAGCAAGAATGCCCAGCCAAACACGTGCGCCACTTGACCAACTGTTCCGCTGAAAGTCCCTAGTAAAATCAGAGGCAGAGCATAAAGCAAGTTCATGGTTGCAGCTTTTCCAACAAAGTGAACTGGTAGGCCAGTAATTCCATATCTCTTTAAGTAGATAAGCAGCATCGTCATGACACAGTCGCGCAATATCAGCGCCACAACAACCCAGGCTGGTAGTAAATCCCGAATAAACAGTGCTACTAATGCGGCAACAACATAGAGTCGATCTGCAAGTGGATCAAGGAGTTCACCAAGTCGACTGAATTGATTCAATCGTCGAGCAAGATAGCCGTCCAGCCAGTCAGTGAATGAGCTCACGATCAAAATAAGAAGGGCTAGTCCGTCATTCTCTGGTCCAACAATCAACCAAAAAAATATGGGGACTCCGAATAGCCGCATCGCACTAAGTGCATTGGGGATCGTCCAATTACTGTTTTTGGAATCTAACTGCATTGGATTTCCCATAACTCAAGCCTACGGTTAAGTGGAGCATTTCCATGCGATAGCCTTTCCCGAGAAGAAAAATAAGCCCTGGTACTCCAACTGGCAGAGAGCGCGGTCTCAAACACCGTTCAGTGTGGGTTCGAATCCCACTCAGGGCACGATCAATTAACTCAGAACGCAGTTAGTGAGCCTCGGATTGTTGCGATCTGGCCAAGCACGCCGTTGATAAATTTTCCAGACTCTGGAGTGCTTAAAGTAGCGGCAATTTCAACTGCTTCAGAAACAGCTACCCCGCTATCTACCTCGGGGCACCAAAGCAATTCGGCTATTCCGACGCGAACTATTGCCCGATCCACAGCAGGCATGCGATCCAATGGCCAAGCCTGCGAGTATGTGGAAATCACTTCATCAATTCGATCAATGTGTAACTCAACTAATGCCGCGAGTTCAACTGCGTAATCGTTTACGTCAGGATTTCTCTCAAATACATCGGTTGATTTTACGCCGCGTTGTTCGGCCTCAAAGAGCGATTCAACTGCTCTTTGCCGAGCTTTGGTTCGAGTTCGCACTTAGTTGACTCGACCTAAGTATGAACCATCGCGTGTGTCTACCTTTACCTTGGTGTTTGATTCAATGAAAAGCGGCACCTTGATTTCGGCACCCGTCTCAAGTGTTGCGGGCTTACTTCCTGCGCTCGAACGATCACCCTGTAAACCAGGCTCTGTGTAAGTAATCATCAATTCAACGCTGGCAGGTAATTCCAAGTAAATCGGCAGGTCGTTATGAATGGCTACGACACCTTCTTGATTTTCCAACATGTACTTCGAGCCATCGCCAACGATTGCATCAGACAAGGTGTACTGCTCGAATGTCTGAAGATCCATAAAGATCCAGCCATCGCCATCGCGGTACAAATACTGCATGTTTCGCTTATCAACATCTGCAGTTTCTACTGAAACACCTGCATTGAATGTTTTATCTACAACTTTGCCCGAAAGAATGTTCTTAAGTTTGGTTCGTACAAACGCTGGTCCCTTGCCTGGCTTGACGTGCTGAAACTCAACAACAGTCCAGAGTTGTCCATCAATGTTTAGGACAAGTCCATTTTTTAGATCATTTGTCGAGGCCACGTGCGCTCCTTGTTAGGTATTTACAATTCCAGTAATTCGTACGTCAAATTTGTCAGATTTTGATAACCCGCAGAGTTGACCACGATCGTATCCTCGACTCGGACGCCACCTTTGTTGTTCAGGTAAGCACCAGGCTCGATAGTTATAACCGTATTAGGTGCAATCTTAGCGGTTTCAACGCGACCGAAGAACGGCTCCTCGTGTATCTCGAGGCCAACACCATGCCCAAGTCCGTGTGTGAAATATTCACGATAGCCACTTTCGATCAAGGAATGGTTTACGGCTTGCTCGACGTCCTTAAATAGGATCTCAGAACGGATGGTCTGCCTGCCAGCCAGCTGCGCCTTCGTCACTGCTGAGTGCAACTCCACTTGCCATTCGGCTGGCTTTCCGACGACTGCAGTTCGAGTGCAATCTGCGTGATAGCCGTCAAACTTGGCTCCAAAATCAATTTTTAGGAAATCTCCAGATTGAAGTTCCTTATCTGTTGGTTCGTGGTGAGGTATCGCGCTATTTGAGCCGGCAGCCACGATGGACTCAAATGCAATATCATCTGCGCCCAACTCGCGCATGCGGTTCTCTAATGCATTGCGAATATGTTTTTCAGACTGGCCCGCTTTAACCGTCTTGATAACGTCCATAAATGCCTGAGTTGAAATCTCACAAGCGGTCCTAATTAACGCCACTTCAGATTCTTCCTTGACGATTCTTAAGTTCTCTACGATTCCCGCTGTAGTGACGAACTCGTGATCCAAGGTCGCGACGAGATTTTGATACGAATTAACTGAAAGGCTTGATCCTTCGACGAGCACTTCGGATTTAGCAACCTTACTCAAAAGCAATCCTGGAAAATCTCGCCCAATTACCGGCTGGAGATCTGGCACTTGCTCGCGAACTTGAATTTCGTAACGGGAATCTGTGGCAATGATCGCATCGCCCTCAGTCACAAGAAGTGCCGCATTCGATCCAGTGAACCCCGTTAAATATCGAACATTAATCAAATTTGTTATGTAGAAAAGCTGCCCCGGCTTTATTTGCTGTTGCAGCCTGCTAATGCGAGTTAAGGTCACAGCGTCGATAACGCAGTTAGTGCTAGTACGTAGGAATTAGCTCCAAAGCCGCTAATTGTTCCTTTGGAGATGCCTGAAATCAACGAAGTGTGCCTGAACTCTTCGCGCGCAATTGGATTACTTAAGTGCACCTCAATCAAAGGCGCGGTAAGCATGGCTGCAGCGTCACGAATCGCAACTGAGTAATGAGTAAAAGCAGCAGGATTCATAATCACAGCAACGTCTGATTTTGCTGCCTCGTGCAGCCAGCCAATCAAAGTTGCTTCGTCATTAGTTTGCCGAAAATCAACATTGAAACCCAAGGTTGCTGCAGTCTCCTTACAAAGACTTTCAATTCCAGCGAGCGTTAACGTGCCATACAACTCAGGTTCGCGAGTTCCCAGTTGATCGAGATTTGGACCGTTGAGGATCATTACATTACGCATGCTCTTCACCTTGCCCTAGTTTTCCATGCGCTGCAATCAGCAACGCCGCATCTGGAGCTTCCAGAATTGCTGGTTTTCCAACCTGTTCTAAAACGATAAATCTAAGTTTCGAGCCGCGACTCTTTTTATCAATTCGCATTGCATCGTACAGCTGGCCGAAGGTTGCACGGTTGTAAATAACAGGCAGGCCAACTCCACTCAAGATGGTTTGGTGGCGATTAACAGTGTTCTCATCAAGTTGTCCTGCTAGCTGCGATAAATGAGCAACAAACATCATGCCTACGCTTACTGCATTTCCATGGCGCCATGTGTAATTCTCAATTCGCTCAACTGCGTGCCCGAAAGTATGTCCGTAGTTCAAGATCTCACGACCAGTCGATGTTCCGAGAGTCTCCCGCAAGTCGCCGCCGACTACATCTGCCTTAACTTGAATTGCTCGCGCAATTACTTCAGGAGCATGAGCCCAGCCTGGTCTTTGAGCGCCCAAGATGTCGGATTCGATCAAGTTCAAAATAGTCTCGTCGCGAATGAAACCACACTTAATTACTTCTGCAAGTCCCCCGATGTAATCATCATGAGATTGTGAATCCAGAAAGTTCATGTCACAGATCACTGCAGCGGGCGAATAGATCGCTCCGACTAGATTCTTTCCCTCGGCAGTGTTGATTCCAGTCTTTCCACCAACTGCGGCGTCCACCATAGCTAACAAAGTTGTCGGCACGTGTACGACTCGGATTCCTCTGAGCCAAGTTGCTGCGACAAAACCTGCGAGGTCAGTTGTGGCGCCGCCGCCTAGCGAAATGATCAAGTCATTGCGAGTGAATCCACCTTTACCAAGCGCCATCCAGCAAAATTCCAATACGGCTGCAGTCTTAGCATTCTCGGCATCGGGAACTTCAATCGATATTGATTCCACATTTGAAAGACTCTGTCGCAACTGTCCAGCCGCTGCCTGCATCGACTGCGGATGAATTACCGCAACTCGAGTTGCACCATCAATGTGATTAGCAACTTCGGCCAGAATGTCTCGACCTACAAATACTTGGTAGACATGTTCCGCCGTTACTTGAATGGATTTCATGCGGATTCCAATTTCTTTAATTCAGAAACAATTTCAGTAACTACCTCGGAAGGAATCAATTTCGATGTGTCTACACCAATTGATGCAACTTCTTTGTAGAAGGGTTCTCGAGCTGCCATCAGGTCTGCCAATTGCCCTCGGACATTTCCCAGAAGCAATGGACGATTACGATTCATGCCAACTCGGTCAACAGCTTGTGCCAATCCTGCAATCAGCCAAACAGCCTTAGCACCTTTTACTTTGGCTCTGGTTTCATCATTTCCAAGCGATCCCCCGCCGAGTGCAAGAACTACATTGGAGGAATCTAAAAGTTCCAAGATCACATCGTGTTCAATTTGCCGAAATGCTGGTTCGCCATCTTGAGTGAAGATGTCAGACACACTTTTGCCAGCCCGGGATTCAATGACTTGGTCGCTGTCGAAAAATTCCAAGCTCAGTTCTTTTGCTAGAAGTTTTCCGACAGTAGTTTTTCCAGCACCAGGAACGCCTACTAAAACTATGGCTGACATCTTCAAATCCTTAGATTCGATTTAAACGCTTCGATGTTTCGGGCTGTTTCAGAAACATGATCGCCGCCAAACTTTTCAAGCAAAGCTTCAGCTAAAACTAAAGCGACCATAGCTTCTGCTACAACACCAGCGGCTGGGACAGCGCAAGCATCGCTACGCTGGGAAATCGCGGTAGCTGGCTCTCCAGTATTTACATCGATTGTCGAAAGCGCGCGCGGCACGGTTGAAATTGGTTTCATAGCAGCTCGAACTCGGATGGCGTCGCCAGTACTCATGCCGCCTTCAGTGCCACCACTGCGAGCTGTTTCGCGATGAATCTCTCCGCCTTCACGGTAAATCTCATCATGAGCCATTGAGCCGCGGCGGCGAGAGGTTTCAAAACCATCGCCAACCTCGACGCCCTTGATTGCCTGGATACCCATCAAGGCAGCTGCAAGTTTGCTATCTAGTCTGCGATCCCAGTGAACATGCGAACCCAAACCAACTGGCACGCCATGTGCAACAACTTCGACTACTCCGCCAAGAGTGTCACCATCTGATTGCGCTGCAGTAACTTCTGCTTGCATTGCTGAACTTGCAGTCGTCGAGAAACATCTGACTGGATCTTGATCGATCTTTGGCAAGTCTGAAAAGTTTGGAATGGCATCTGAATCAGTAGCTACTGTTCCAATGCTGACTACGTGACTCATAACGGTGATGCCAGCAGCTTGAAGTAAAAATCTCTTAGCAACTTCGCCAAGGGCCACTCGGGCTGCAGTCTCGCGGGCACTTGCCCGCTCCAAGATTGGCCGGGCGTCAGTGTGTGAGTACTTTTGCATACCCGCTAAGTCCGCGTGTCCAGGTCGCGGTCGAGTTAGCGGTGCATTGCGCGCAATACTTTCTAGATCTTGGGCGGACACAGGATCGGCGGACATCACATCTTGCCATTTAGGCCACTCGGAGTTTGCAATGCTTATTGCTACTGGGCCACCTTGGGTTAAACCGTGACGAATACCGCCGGTAATGGTGACTGCGTCTTGCTCAAATTTCATTCTTGCGCCGCGTCCAAAACCCAGTCGACGCCTGGCTAGTGCGGCATCAATGTCTGAAGTTTGCACTTCAATGCCAGCCGGCAAGCCCTCAATGATCGCGGAAAGCGCAGGCCCGTGAGATTCTCCAGCGGTTAACCAACGCAACATGCCTCTAGTCTTTCACCTTTTGGGCAATAACACCGAATTGAAGGCCTAGATAGCGCTTAATCCCCTGGCTAACAGTTCGGCATTTAGCGCCTCTCGCATCTGCGCAATCGGTGCAGGATTTCCGGTCATTAACGTCAATTGATGTCCCGCTTGATGCAGCAACATGGCTAAGCCAGAAACGATTGTGCCTCCGGTTACCGCCCAAGATGCTGCTAGTTGTGTGGGCCACGGGTTATAAACCACATCCAGAAGAAGTCCTGCCGGTGAGTAAACCTCACCAGCAATTTCGTCAAGTGCTCCAACGGGCGTGGTGTTCACGACAACATCGGCGGTCAGCCAGGATGAGTCACTAACTGAAGTGTGATTAAAGTTCACACTGATTTCTTGCGCAATTTTCGCCATGCGTTCAACATCAGAGACATTACGGGCAACACAGTTAACATCAGTCGCGCCAAGTCTTTGTAATGCGACAAGTGTTGATCTGGCAGTAGCTCCAGAGCCGAAAATTACCCCAGTGGAAATCTGCTTTGAACCCGCTTCAGCCAGCGCATCAACTAGACCCAGTACGTCGGTGTTAAACGCACTAACTTCAGTACCGAAAACTAATGTGTTTATCGCACCAGTCAGTGCGGAAAGTTCATCACAAGTATCTGCGTAATCAAATGCAACTGCCTTCAGCGGCATAGTTAACGAAACACCAAGCCAATTTGAATCTACAGATCCAAGAAAGCTGCCAAGTTCCGATTCAGCAGTTTCGATTGCTGAGTAAGTGTGATCTAGACCGAGTGCTCGATAGGCAGCATTGTGAAGCACCGGAGAAAGTGAATGAGAAACTGGGCTGCCTAGTACCGCCGCTTGCATCAGTAACACACTCCTGCATTTGCATCACAGAAAGCCAGAAAATCTTCTTTCCAAACCAAAAATTCATCATACGAACGCGTGAATTTTGTCTCCTGAGTATTTAGGTCAACTGTGATAAAAAACAGCCAGTCTCCAGCGGCAGGATTCAATGCTGCCTCAAGAGCTGCTGTGCCCGGAGCATCAATCGGCGTGGGTGGTAATCCTGGTCTTAAGTAGACGTTGTACGGAGTGTCCTTATTTAAAAGCTCAGTCGTAAGAATTACATCCGTTTTACCCAGACCGTAGTTAACGCTGGAATCAAATTGGAGGGGCATTGGTTCAGCAAGTCGGTTGTACACCACGCGAGCAACCTTGGAAAAATCTCTTGGGTGGCCTTCAACCTCAAGCAATGACGCGATGGTAACTATTTCGTAAGGAGTACGACCCATCTGCTGAGCCCTGGCCACCAAATCAATTTTCGTCGCCTCAGTATTGAACCGAGCGATCATGTCACTAATCATTTGCTCTGCAGAGGTACCTGGTGCAAATTCGTATGTTGCGGGAAATAGAAAGCCCTCAGGATTCCCACCTGCGTAATCAGGTAGACCCAACTTGTTTGCATTGGCAACTGCGGCCTCAAAATCGACAAGCGGAAGTCCTGATTTCGTAACCAGCTCATTAATGGTCCAACTCACTCGCTTGCCTTCTGGGATAACCACTTTTGTTACAACTCGATTAACCGGATCAAGTAAGGCCAAAATCGCATCCGAACTCTTCATTTCCAAGAACACGTTGTAGGCACCTGGTGAAATGGTTGCACTATCCGGGTTGTCGTTCGCCGCAGCAATGAAACCGTCGACGGATTTTACAACGCCGAGTGCTTTGAGAATATTTCCGATTTGGGCCAACGTTTCCCCCGGTGCGATTTGCACCTGAACCGAACCATTCCCTGGGCCAGGAAAATCTGGCGGACCTGAAAGCTGTGTGATTACTTTTGAGCCAAGCAGACCAACAATCGCAACTGTGGCAATCAAAATAAGCAGAGATTTAGCGAAAGGTTTCTTCTGCGAGCGACGTCCTGACGGTTCAGGTGTTGGAGACGAAGAGTTACTAAACAAATCTATGTTGTTCATTAACTAACTCACTTCCTCTCCGGCTAACCCACCAGAATGTCTTTCGGTTGCCAAGGCATGTTCCAAAATAACTACTGCTGCCGCCTGATCTATTGCATCACGACTTTGCTTGACATTACGCCCTGCCTCTTGCATTCCACGTTGCGCACTTACGGTGCTTAATCTCTCATCAATCATTCGCACTTCTGAATTTGACTCGACTAGCAGAACGGACAGTTCATGCGCAAAGTCCAACGCAGATTTAGTACTTGCTGTGTCTTTGCCCGCTAAATTTATTGGCTTTCCGACATACACGCAAACAACGTCATGTTCATCAACCAAGAGTTTGACCTGGTTAAGCGAATCAGGTCCAGCAGAAATAGTTGTTAGTGGTGTGGCAAGCAGGCCTTCACGGTCACATTTCGCCACACCAATTCGCACCGTGCCAACATCAAGAGCAATGCGAACGCCTGTGATCATTAATTAGCCGCTAATTCCGTTTGCTGCTGAGACAAATGCACTATCGATGTTTGTAGCACCGGTTCCGCCGCCTTGGGCCATCTCCGAGTTTCCACCACCCTTGCCATCAAGCACAGGAAGCATCGCCTTAAGTACTGCGGATGCTGAAGCTCCAGAATCACGCGCCGCTGAGTCAGTCGTAACAACCACGGCCACCTTATCTTCCTCAACTGTCGCGCCAACTAACACGAAGTTAGAAGATTTGATACTCCCTTTCGCATTTGTGACTAAGTCGCGTAGATCACCAGCCGCAGTTCCTATCGGAGCAGTGAATCGATAAAGCGATACATCTCCTACGCGCACCGGTTCACCAACTAAAGATTCGATGTTGCTTGTTAGTGCCGTGGTACGTGCCTTTGCAATTTCTTTTTCGGCAGCCTTAAGGCGTTCCATCATCTTTGAAATGCGATCTGGCAGTTCTTCGGCTCGCACCTTGGTCATTTCCGAAAGCTGGCCAACCAGGTGATGCTCTCTAGCCAAATAGCGATAAGCATCCGCGCCAACAAGGGCTTCAACACGTCTTACGCCAGCTCCGATAGAACTCTCTGACAAGAAAGTTATGACACCAAGTTGACCGGAGCGCTCAGTGTGCGTTCCACCACAAAGCTCTCGAGCCCAGTCACCTACGCTCACAACACGAACTTGGTCACCATATTTCTCGCCAAACAATGCCATCGCGCCGGTGGCCCTAGCTTGTTCCTGCGTCATCAATTCCGCCGTAACGAGCAAGTTATCCAGAAGTACGTCGTTAACTCGGGCTTCTACGTCTGACAAGACAGATTGTGGAACTGCCCCAGAACTTGGGAAATCAAATCGGAAGCGACCAGGCGAATTTTCTGAACCCATTTGTGTAGCAGTCTCACCCAAAGCTTCGCGGAATGCTTTGTGAACCATGTGAGTAGCGGTGTGGGCTCGCGAAATTGCTAAACGTCGCTGTACATCAACTTGGGTGATCGCACTGGCTCCAACCGCTAAGTCGCCGGAAAGCACACGACCTCGATGTACATAGAGACCAGGAACGGGAGTTTGCACATCAGAAATCTCAACAACAGACCCGTCACTGAGAGTGATCAAACCATGATCAGCAAGTTGTCCGCCACCTTCAGCGTAAAA
>CAIYGJ010000155.1 GCA_903925705.1 uncultured Actinomycetes bacterium
AAGGATTTGTTTGGTTCGACTTAACTATTAATGGTTTGGCCGCGCATGGTTCTCGTCACGATCTGGGAATCGATGCAATCACCAAGGCAGGATACGCGTTGGTTGCATTAGATAAGTACGCCGCTGAGTTAACCTCACGACCGCACGTGAAGTATTTGGAAACTCCATCGGTACATGCCTCGATCATCAAGGGTGGCGAAGAACTTTCTAGTTACCCAGCACAGTGCACCATCGCAATTGAACGCCGAACCGTTCCTGGCGAAACTCCCGAAGGTGTTCGCGCAGAATTGGTAGCCATTCTTGACGACGTCGCTGCGAACACCAAAGATTTTTCCTACGAACTTGGTGGTGGATTTACCCGGGCGCCACTACAGGTCAGTGAAGATCATGAGATTGTTCGCTTGATTCAGAAGCATTTCCAAACTCACACCGGCAACCCAGTTGGATTCCGCGGTGAGTGGTACTGGACCGACGCCGCGCTCATGAATGATGCCGGCATCACCACAGTGCTATTCGGTGTTGACGGCGAAGGAGCTCACGCCGCAACAGAGTGGGCCACTGAAAGCTCAGTTCACACAGTTGCAGATGTCTTAACTGATGTTGTAGTCGAGTGGTGTAACTAACAGTCATTCAGGCTCGTCCAAGCCGTTCGATTGCTATTTTGTAAACTTCAAAAGCTTGTCGTCTACCAACTGCAATCGCTTCTATGCTTACTCCCTCAATCTCACCCGAGCTCAATTCGCGATAAACCAATCTGTATCCAGGACTCATGTCTTTACGCACATCAAAATACAGTTTGAAGCAATCAGATAAGTCACCAATTTCTGGGTGCGCTGCAAGTGCCTTACCTCTAATACGTCCTCTTGATAGATCATCTATCAAATAGAAGGCAACATTTTGCAAGTCACTTGGCAGACTTTGGATGTCACCCAAAAAACCGTCGGCATAGATGATGTCTAAATCCTTGCTTTCCCCCAACTTAACTCCCCCCGAAGTTTGTTAAATTTCTTCAGTACTCACCTGGTAGTCGTCTTCAGTTATCTTGTCCAGATCCGCTTCAGTAATACCGAGTCTTTCCATGGCTTCATCGCGCGTGAATCTTTTATCGTTCAGGCGCGAACGAACAAGTTCAGCTAGAAAAACTTCTTCAATGGCAGGAAGCACTCGCTGAAATAACTCGTAAGGAATCGTCACGGCCTCAGGTTTGCGATGAGACCCAAAGATCACCGGTGTGGCGGTGATTCCTTCAGTGCGAAATCGAGCCATGACCTTAGAGAATTCCTCGCGGGCCTCGCCGACCGGACTTACTTCGATGAAATCGAATAATGTGCTCATGTTCTAAGGGTAAACGAAAAATCCCAACTTGTACAGATTTTTGTACAAGTTGGGATTCCCCAATTGTTGATCGCTTTTTTGCTACTCAACTGGTTCGTCGGTTAGCCACTGCGGTGATGGCAAGTGAACTAGAACAAGTCCCAGAATCGCAAGCACGGAGTTTCTAAAGGCTGGCTCTAAACCATTCCAGTCAGTTGAGCGCCACATCTGGAACCACTCGCCACCGATTGTGATGAATCCACCCATGAACAAAATAATGATCATCAGCAGGCCAATCGTGCTGAACTTACGAGCTGCAAAGTAGGACTTGGACTTGCTGGACTTGATCCAATGGAAAGTTGCAAACATCAAAACTAAAGCAGCAAGACTTTCCCAAATGATTACGCCTACATACGCGATCGTGATTACGGTTTCATTTGTGATCGCGCGGCCCATAACGTCAGGATCAAGTCCAACGCCCTCGCCCTGACCAAAGTTTGTGGTGTCCATTCGCAGTACGTGGTTCACAAAATCAAAGTTTGTTCCGTAGTCAAAAATATTTCCGATTGCAACAAGCAACATGTAAAGGCCGTTGATGGCTACTACTACTGCGGCCGCCATTGCTAGAGATCCGATTCCCCAGTGGCGTGATTGATTCTGATTAGACATTTATTTCTCCCGTCGGTGCTTTAACCATGGCACAACCAAACGGGAAATTCGGACATTTCTATTTAGATCGGTTTCACCTACAGGGATAACCGATTGCGACTTCGCAACAAACGACCTTAAGCATTCACTATCCGTGGCCAGGGCCGGGGTCGAACCGGCGACCTTTCGAGTTTCAGTCGAACGCTCGTACCAACTGAGCTACCTGGCCACGCAAAATCGATCAACATCAAAGATGAAAACCGACCTTGCAGCGACCCCGACGGGACT
>CAIYGJ010000156.1 GCA_903925705.1 uncultured Actinomycetes bacterium
GAACCCATTGGCGAAACTTCAGGCTCCATAGTTGGATCTTTTGGCATTTGTGCACCATCAAGAGCAGCAGTTGCAAAGCCGGAAATTCTTCGGGTGTAAGGAATCAGCGCCTCTTTGTGTCGACGCACAGTTCGATTCCACATCAATTCATCGATGGCTTTTAATGTGGTTTCACATTCGCTGGAAACTCCGGGAATTGAGAGCAGATTAACTAATGGGTCGATTTGGGATTGCGAAGACACTTGTATTACTTGGAGCCGGAACGCAAATTAGAAATCGTTTGAACTGTGTTGGTTACCGACTGTGCCGTTTTAGATCCAAAGGTAATTTTGGAGACCTGGCGCTTGGCCAAAAGTCCAAGCACAACTGCGCCAACACTAAGTCCGCCAACTACAAACAAGAAGCTCACCCAAAGTTCATAACCAAGAGTGTTTAGGTAGTAAGCAATTGCAATGAAAACAAATACGCCTGCAAGATTTGCCATCGCGATAGCGGTAATGAAAAGGCCAGAGGATTTTGCCAAGCGACCAACGGACTCTTTAGCTTCGGCCTGCGCCAACTCGATGTGACTACTTACGAGCGAGGTTAGATCTTCTTTGATCGAACTAATCATTGCGATGAAGTTCGCGTCTTTTTCTAGGCTCATATTCATATCGTAATGCAGGCTTAAGGGTTACTGAATCTATTGATTTACTCGGTTTTATAGCGTCCAATTGCTATTGACCGCAATGAGATCGCCAGTACTGAAACGATGATGGCAACCAAATTGGTGAGAATGATCGCGAATTTGCTTGTTACTAACATTGCTGCGTCGTCGCCAAATGAGACTTCCGCGATTAGCAACGCAACCGTGAATCCGATACTTGCCAATGAACCAACTACAGCTACGTCCCACCAAGACAGCGCCGGATTCAATGTTCCTTTTGTGAAACGCGAAACAATAAATGCTCCAAGCGTTACTCCAATTGGTTGCCCAATTATTAACCCACAGAGCACGCCCATAGTTAACGGATCAGAAAGCGCTTGCCCCAAACTGGTGCCAAGAATGTTTACACCAGCGGCTAATAGCGCAAACACAGGTACGGCAAAGCCTGCACTAAACGGCCGGAGCTTTAATTCGGCTTTGTCGCAGGGAGAAATTGATTCGTTGTCGGTTTTTCTGACTCGCATGAGCAGTCCCATTGCTACGCCAGCAATAGTTGCGTGGATTCCGCTTCGAAACATCGCATACCAAATGATTAAGGCAAGAGGTAGAAAAATCCAAAGCGAGGTTACTTTTCTGGACTGCAGAAATCCAAAAGCAACAAGTAATGAAACTGCAGTTAGGAACCAGGCTAAATAAAAACCATGCCCGTAGAAAATTGCGATAACAACAATGGCGCCAAGATCATTAACCACTGCAAGGGTTAACAGAAACGAACGTAATTCAATTGGTAGTCGGTGACCCGCAATTGCTAAAACTGCAAGCGCAAATGCAACATCAGTAGAGATCGGTAATCCCCATGCCGCTTGTGATGTGGTTCCGTAGTTGAAAGCCGTGAAGATTGCAGCCGCAACTATCATTCCTCCGAGTGCAGCGCCTATTGGAACTGCAGCAATGCGGGGATTGGAAAGTGTTCCATGAGTAAATTCATGCTTCAGCTCGCACCCAATCACAAAGAAAAAAACTGCGAGCAAAAAATCGGCAGCCCAAGTACTTAGAGATAAATGAAGTTGGAGCGACTCAGGTCCAATTTGGTAACTGACTAATGACTGATATGAATCTGACCAGTTCGAATTCGCCCAAGTTAGCGCTATCGCTGCTGCTCCCATGAGCAACAAGCCACCGACTGTTTCATTTTTTAACGCACTTGTTATCCAACCCTGTTCGGTTTCCGGAACAGTGTTAAGTACATCTACTTCGTGGGCCACGCTTTCGACTTTATCTCAAAAACTAGTCATCATCAGATGATGAATTACTTAATCCATCACTGATCAAATTCATAATTGTTGGGTCAGCAAGTGTCGTTACGTCACCCAAAGTTCGATTTTCAGCAACATCCCGCAGTAGCCGGCGCATAATTTTTCCAGAGCGTGTCTTTGGCAATTCAGCAACGATCAAAATCTGACGAGGCCGTGCGATCGCGCCAATTTCTTTCGCAACGTGAGCCCGTAATTCTTGCGCAACGCCCGGTCCATCTTCAGAACCTGCTCGTAAAATTACAAACGCGACAATGCCTTGTCCGGTAGTTTCATCACTCGCTCCGACGACAGCAGCTTCGGCAACCGTTGGGTGTGAAACCAATGCAGACTCAACTTCAGTTGTTGAGATGCGATGTCCGGAAATATTCATGACATCGTCAACGCGACCAAGTAGCCAGATTGCTCCGTCGTTATCCCACTTCGCGCCATCGCCTGCAAAATATTGTGATTTAAAACGAGACCAATAAGTTTCTTTGTAGCGCTCCATGTCGCCCCAAATGCCACGTAACATCGCAGGCCATGGCTCGGTTAATACTAAATATCCGCCACTTCCATGACCGACTGCTACGCCAGCATCATCAAGAATTTCAGCCGAGATTCCAGGAATTGGTCCCATGGCCGAACCCGGCTTTGTTCCCGTAACACCAGGTAACGGACTAATCATGATTCCACCAGTTTCGGTTTGCCACCAAGTGTCAACGATTGGGCAGTTGTTCGCACCGATTACTTCGCGGTACCACATCCAGGCTTCTGGATTAATTGGTTCGCCAACACTTCCCAACATTCGAAGGCTTGATAAGTCGTGTGCTTGTGCGAACTCGTCTCCCCACTTCATAAATGTGCGAATCGCAGTCGGGGCTGTATAAAGAATTGTCACGCCATACTTGGCAACGATTTCCCACCAACGTCCTTTGTGCGGAGTATCCGGAGTGCCTTCATAAATTACTTGCGTCGCACCGTTTGCCAACGGACCATACGTTACATATGAATGGCCAGTAATCCAGCCAACATCCGCGGTACACCAATACACATCTGTTTCAGGTTTTAGATCGAATATGACTCGATGCGTGTAGGAAGCTTGCGTTAAATAGCCACCAGTCGTGTGCACAATACCTTTAGGTTTTCCGGTTGTTCCGGAAGTGTAAAGAATGAATAGCGGGTGCTCAGAATCAAAAGCTTGCGGAGTGTGAGTGGTTGACTGGCGACCAACAATGTCTTCCCACCAAATATCGCGATCGTTATTCCAATTCACTTCTTGTTCGGTTCGCTTAACTACCAAAACGTTGTTAACACTTGGCATGTTCTCGATGGCCTCATCGACGGCTACCTTAAGTCCGAACGCACTGCCTTTTCGGAACCCGCCATCGGCAGTGATGACCAAACTGGCTGATGCATCTTCGATGCGGCTGCGAAGTGACTCTGCTGAAAATCCACCGAACACAACTGAGTGTGGTGCGCCAATTCGAGCACAGGCCAACATTGAAATAACTGCCTCGGGAATCATTGGCATATAGATAGCAACGCGATCGCCGGCTTTAATTCCTAATTCAGTTAAAGCATTTGCAGTTTGGCTAACTGAGTCAAGCAAATCTTTATAAGTAATAGTTTGGGTATCTCCGCGTTCACCTTCAAAGTGAATGGCTACTCGTGAACCGTTTCCGGCCGCAACATGTCGATCAATACAGTTAACCGAAACATTTAACTTGCCCCCGACAAACCATTTAGATACCGGAGCTTGCGACCAATCTAAAACCTGACTCCACTTTGTATCCCATTGCAAATTTTCAGCTTGCTTACTCCAGAAACCTTCGCGATCTGCTTTCGCACTTTCATATAGATCTGCTTTACCGTTGGCTTGTGCGGCGAATTTCTCAGATGGAAAAAAGACACGATCTTCGTGAGATAAATTCTCTAACGCTTCACCGCTCATTGTTTCCGCACTTTCATGTAGTTTCTTGGAATTAGTCTTGTTCTAAAAGCGATCGTGGCCCTAAAAACGCTGTTGGTCAAGCCGCTTAGGCAAATGTATTTCCGCTTCAGACACCAGAGCACTCTCCTGTATCTACGGCTTGCGTAGCAGTACTGGCAATTTCAACTCCAACCATAAACTCTTTGGCACTTAGTGCGTAGCCAGTTTTGGCATCTGTTGCAGATGAGGCAAAAACTAATCCAGCAACAGTTCCGTCCAGGGCGAACATTGGGGCGCCGGAATCCCCTTGCTTTATATCTGCCGAAATTGCATAGATTTCGCGAGTAACGGGCTCTTTGCCATAAATGTCAGTGCCGCTCGAATCTGAAACGCTTCGAACTCTGGCCGGAATCAATGTGAGTGGTCCA
>CAIYGJ010000157.1 GCA_903925705.1 uncultured Actinomycetes bacterium
GGAATGAAAAAGAAAACACACATGAATACGAGCCACAAAAATCCCTGGGCTCCGTTTGACGCCATTTGACCAATGGTGTCTACGCCAACAATTGTGCAAATTAGGAAGAAGAAGATATCAAAACGTCCAAAGTGTTTGCGGAGTTTCTTCTTTTCTTCCAAAGTTGCCGCAGTAGTTAGATCAGCAACTTCAATTCCTTGAACTGACATGTCATCTCCCGAAAGTTAACTTTCTAGTTGATGTCACACTAGTGACACATAGACTCCATGTCATGGAAATTCACACCTAAATTTCCTGAAGTCCACCCATAAAAAGGCGAATTTAAATAGAATTTAGGAATGACTTCTGCGATTTCATACGCGCATCCACTCGATCCGTTATCGCCAGAGGAATTATCAGCGGTCATTGCACACGCTCGCGCCGCCTGGGATTTAACTGACCGTCACTTGGTAGCGATGTGTCAGCTGAACGAACCCGACAAATCAGACGTATTGTCCTGGAAAAGTGGCGATGAACTAGTCCGCACTGCTCGCATTGCGATTCTGGATAGGGCAACCGCCGAAGTGTATGAAGGCGTAATAACTACAACCGGCGAAGTGCGTCGCTGGGAACTTATTGAGGGCGCAAAGGCACCGGTCCTAAGTACTGAATCTGAAGCCGCAATGGCAATGGCAAAAGCTGACTCGAGAATTCGTGAAGGGTTACTTCGTCGCGGTGTAGTGGACCCCGATGCACAGGTACACATCGAAACTTGGCCAATCGGTGCCCAGATTCCCAAGTACCTCGACGATGGTCGCCGTTTAGTTTGGACTCCGATGTGGTTCAAGCCCACGCCTGACGCCAACATGTATGCACATCCAATAAATGGGCTGTATGCGATCATCGATTTACAAACACTTGAAGTTGTAGACATTGAAGATGGCGAAGTTACACCAACCCCAATGGCGCCTGGTGACTTTCGGCTTTCCCAAACTGGCGGTCAAGTCAAACTTAAAGATTTGCAGATAGTTCAAAAGGATGGGGCATCCTGCTCAATCGAAGGCTGGAAAGTTAACTGGGAGCGATGGAATTTTCGAGTTGGCTGGGATCAACGCGAAGGCTTAGTAATTCATGATGTGCGATTTAATGACAACGGCGTCGAACGTCGAATTGGCTATCGCCTTTCGATTGCAGAACTTGTAATTCCTTACGGTGACCCTAGTCAAGGTACGTATCGAAAGAACGCATTTGATACTGGTGAATACGGATTGGGCAACTACACCAACTCCCTCACTCTGGGCTGTGACTGCCTTGGCGAAATTATTTATCTTGACGTCGCTCACTTGACTCCCGAGGGAAACGTAAAAGAAATCAAGAACGCAATCTGCATGCACGAAGAAGATTTTGGGATTCTCTGGAAACATGTCGACGTCGACGGTCACGTTGAAGTTCGTCGCGGTCGTCGCTTTGTCGTTTCTTCAATTGTCACAATCAATAATTATGAATACGGCTATTACTGGTACTTGTACCAAGATGGCAGTGTTGAATTTGAAGCAAAGCTAACTGGAATTTTACTTACGCTTTCAGATGCACCTGGAGTTCCACATCCTTCAGCCACCCAACTTGAAGAAGGGTTGTGGGCGCCGTATCACCAACACACATTTTGCGCGCGTCTTGATCTTGATATCGACGGCGACACAAACTCCGTAATTGAAGTTGATTCCGTTGCAACGCCGCCGGGTCCGGAGAATCCACATGGCAGCGCCTACACAACCACCCAGAACGTAATTAAGTCTGAAAGCACCGCGGCTCGCCTACTTGATCTTGGCAAGTCTCGCTACTGGAAGATCATAAATCCAAATAAGAAGAATCATGTTGGCCAACCAGTCGGATTTAAAATTCTTGGAAACGTAAATTGTTTACCGTTTGCAGATCCTGAATCCGTAATTGGTAAGCGTGCTGGATTTATGTACAAACATCTCTGGGTAACTCGAAATAGCAAAACGGAACGATACCCAGCTGGCGAATACCCATATCAACATGAAGGTGGCGACGGTTTGCCACGTTGGTCAAAAGCTGATCGATCACTTGAAAATCAAGATGTAGTGATGTGGTACGTGTTTGGTTTAAATCACATTCCAAGACTTGAAGACTGGCCAGTTATGCCAGTTGAGCGTTTGGGATTCATGCTGAAGCCAGTTGGATTCTTTAAGCGAAGTCCGGCAATGGATGTTGCGCCTTCAATTGCAACCTGCTTGCGATGCAACGGTGATTCAAGTCAACCATGCACTTGTAACCCTTAATTAGCGGTTTTCGTAGTCTGCAATCTGACCAATACGCCGAACATGGCGTTCAGCATCGCTGAATGGGGTTTCTAGAAATGCATCGATAATTTCAAAAGCTTCAGCCTGAGTGTGCTGCCGTGCACCAATTCCAATTACATTTGCGTTGTTGTGTTCTTTAGCGAGCTGGGCGGTAGCGATACTCCACGCAAGTGCGGCTCGAACCCCAACAACTTTGTTTGCTGCGATTTGTTCACCGTTGCCTGACCCACCGAATACAACACCTAGTGAGCCGGGTTCAGCTGCAACTGCTTCAGCCGCCGAGATGCAAAAGGATGGGTAGTCATCTTCTGCGTCATACTCATAGGCGCCATGATCCACTACTTCATAGCCTTTGGATTTCAAATGAGAAGTTAACTCATCTTTGAATTCCAGTCCAGCATGATCGGTTGCTAAGTGAACGCGCATGATTTTTACCTCGTAATTCGTATTCAAGAAAACTTAATCGAAAATTGGATCGCTTGTGCGGGTTCGCTTCAATTCAAAGAACCCTTCAGTTCCTGCGACTAACACAACACCATCCCAAAGTTTTCCGGCGGCTTCGCCACGTGGGATCGGAGAGACAACTGGACCAAAGAATGCGGTTTTGCCAACATGAATAACTGGAGTTCCAACATCCATACCAACTGGATCCATGCCTTCGTGATGACTCTTCTTAAGCGCCTCATCCTGGTCGGTCAGTGTTGCAGCTTCGATCAAGTTTGCTTCCAGTCCACATTCGGCAAGTGCTTCGGCAATTACCGGCAGGTAATCGTCTCCTCTACCTTGATCGTGGATTCGAGTTCCTAGTGCTGTGTAAAGCGGCTCGATTACTTTGGCGCCATACTTTTGTTCTGCCGCAATCACGACTCGAACTGGACCCCAAGCGCGCTTCATCAAGTCAACGTATTTTTCAGGCAACTCTCTGCCTTCGTTCAGGACAGCAAGCGACATGACATGCCAATTCGTTTTGACTGGGCGCACCTGCTCGACTTCAAGCATCCAGCGGGAGGAAATCCAAGCCCAAGGGCAAATTGGATCGAACCAAAAATCAGCTGTCTCTAGGGATTCATTCATGTCTTCAGATTAGACCCAAGTCTGCAGTTTTATAGGAGTGGTGTCAGGATGGAGGTTCTAAGTGAATTATCTATAGGAGTACCTGTGTCAGGCACTAACATCACACGCCAAGAATCTTACGAACGTTCAGCCGTTGTAACAGCAAATTCCTACGAAATCGAATTGGACTTAAGTACCCGAGAGGCAACTTTCCCTAGCAAGACCACAGTCCGCTTTGCCGCACGTGAAGGTAATTCAACTTGGATCGACTTCATTGCTCCAGTTGTGCATTCAATTGAATTCAACGGTGAGTCAATCTCCCCAAGTGAACATGACGGATTCCGGATTCCGTTGCACAATCTAAAGTCGACCAACGTTTTAACTGTTGTCGCCGATGCTGCCTACATGAATACCGGTGAAGGTTTACACAGATTTATTGACCCAGTTGATGATGAGGTCTACCTATACACACAGTTTGAAATTGCAGATGCCCGACGGGTATTCCCTTGCTTTGATCAACCAAATCTGAAGGCAACTTATCAATTCACAGTTCATGCTCCAGACCATTGGCAGGTAGTTAGTAACGCTGCTACTCCATCACCGAAACCAAAATCTGAAGGCGTGGCAACTTGGGAGTTTGGCATTACTCACGTCATGTCTCCATACATCACAGCAATCGTTGCCGGCCCGTATCACGAAGTCCGCGATGTTTATTCGGGAAAGTTTGGCAGCTACCCCATGGGTCTGTTCTGCCGTAAATCACTTGCCGAATATCTTGATCCGGAAGATCTGTTCACAGTGACGAAGCAAGGTTTTGAATATTTCGAAAATGCTTTTGATTTCGGTTATCCGTTTGGCAAATACGATCAACTTTTCGTTCCCGAGTTCAACGCTGGTGCTATGGAAAATGCTGGCTGCGTTACTCACCATGAGGATTACGTTTTCCGTTCCAAAGTAACTCGAGCTGCCTACGAACAGCGCGCTAATACTGTGCTGCATGAAATGGCACATATGTGGTTTGGCGACTTAGTAACTATGAATTGGTGGGACGACCTTTGGCTTAACGAAAGTTTCGCTGAATGGGCAGCTCATCAAGCCTCAACATCAGCAACGCAATACACCGAAGCTTGGACCAGCTTTGTAAACCAGCGCAAAGCTTGGGGTTATCGCCAAGATCAACTTCCAACTACTCACCCAATCTTTGCTGACATGGTTGATTTGGATGCAGTTGAAGTTAACTTTGATGGCATTACATATGCCAAGGGCGCCTCTGCACTTCGCCAATTAGTTGCTTGGGTCGGCGAGGATGCTTTCTTTGCCGGTATTCGTGAGTATTTCAAGAAGCACGCTTGGGGAAATACTGAATTAAAGGATTTATTGGTTGAGCTTGAAACAGCAAGTGGCCGAAACCTCAAAGACTGGACGCAGCGCTGGCTCCAGACCGCAGGCGTGAACACCTTGCGTCCAGAAATAGTTATAGAAAACGGGACCTACAAGTCCGTCGCAGTCATTCAGGAACCACCAGTTGCGCCGGAAGGCGTGGATCAAACGCTTCGTCCACACCGAATTGGCATTGGACTCTATGCGCGCGATGGCAAGAACATCAATCGCATTGATCGAATTGAAATCGATATAGATGGTCCCCGCACCGATGTGCCACAACTTGCCGGAAAGCCAGTAGCGGACTTGCTGCTGCTAAACGACGGTGACTACACATTCGCAAAGATTAGGTTGGATGAGCAATCAGCAAAAACAGCAGCCGAAGGACTTTGGGACATTCCCGACAGTGTCTCCCGCGCACTAATTTGGGGCGCTGCGTGGGATATGACTCGTGATGGCGAAATGCCAACTGGCGATTACCTCGCCATGGTTAATAAGACAGATTTGCTTGCAATGGAAATCGGTGTAGTTCAACAAATTCTGCTTCAGGCTCGATCTGCAATTGAGCAATTCGGAAATCCAACTAAGCGTGCCGCAAATCGCGATCAACTTGTTGCAACTCTTAACTCTGCGCTGGCAAATACTGAACCGGGTAGCGATCACCAACTGGCATTTGTACGTAACATTTCTGCGCTCGCTCGCACAGATGCGCACATTGCACTAGTTAAAAGTTGGCTCGATGGTTCGGCAACGCCAAGCGGTCTTGTAGTTGATACCGACCTTCGTTGGTCGTTTATTGCTCGACTAGTTGCACTTGGTGCAATTTCAGAAACTGCAATTGAAGAAGAATTAGTTCGTGACAATACGGCAGGTGGTCAACGTCAAGCCACTTCTGCTCGTTCGGGTATTCCAACTGCTAAAGCAAAGGCTGCTGCCTGGAGCGCAGCTGTGGAAAATGATGAACTGGCTAATGCGCTACTCAATTCAACCGTAGGTGGCTTTGCACAACCAGATCAACGCGAACTGCTGATTCCATATGTTGACAAGTATTTCTCAGTCCTTGAAAGTATCTGGGAAACTCGGACTAATGAAACTGCCCAAACCATAACTATGGGATTGTTTCCATCATTGCTTGGATCACCAGAAATTCTTGCTAAAGCAGATTCATTCATCGCTAGCAGTAAGGATGTCGGAGCAACCCGCCTCGTTAAAGAATTGCGAGATAACGTGGCACGTTCACTTCGTTGCCAAGCAGCTGATTTATAGATTGCAAATAAAAACAGGCGAACCGGTTTCGGTTCGCCTGTTTTTATTTAAGTCCTAATAACCAATTTCGCGGCTTGCCGATTTCGCATCAACCTGGCGGTCAGCCAATGTTGGATCATCTAGGAATCCACCCTTTGTGGATTTGCGTGCTGCACTTGTCCAACTCGGCCCCAAGGTCAAAAGTGCGATGATTCCGGTAATAGTTAATGGCAAAACAACAAACCAAAGGATTGCACTTAGCGTGCCCATTGGTTCACCTGGCTGATCACCGTCATCGCGTTTAGTTGATTCGGCAAAGGCTGGCAAGACAGAAGTCGTAACCAAGATTGCAACGGCGGATGAGGTGGACCAAATGCGGCGAATGCTTGTCGTCATGCCCCTAGTTTACGATAAAAATTTCTCGACACGATTGGGACCCATGACAAGTAACGCCTTTGTTGCAAAGATGGCAACATGACTAATTCAGGATTTCCAGATTGGTTCCTCGGGGAACCTTTAAAAATAATCATTATTTTCTTAGTTGCATTTGTTGTGCGATACATCCTGGTGCGAACAAGTAACCGGGTTATTCGACAGGCTTTCGGCTCGAGCGATCGTCGTGACCAGCGAAGCTCCACTATTTCCATGGTCTTAAATACGATGA